>DAIQRN010000461.1:0-2679 GCA_036786185.1 Acidovorax sp.
GGACGAGCAGTACCGCGCCTACTGCGAGGCCATCGACGGCATGCAGGGCATGCCCCTGACCATCCGCACCATCGACGTGGGCGCCGACAAGCCCCTGGACAACAAGGCCCACAAGGACAGCTACCTCAACCCCGCCCTGGGCCTGCGCGCCATCCGCTGGAGCCTGGCCGACCCGGCCATGTTCCGCACCCAGCTGCGCGCCGTGCTGCGCGCGGCGGCGCGCGGCAAGGTCAACCTGCTGTTCCCCATGCTCGCGCACACGCACGAGATCCAGCAGACGCTGGCCCAGGTGGACCTGGCCCGTGCCGAGCTGGACGCGCGCGGCGAGCCGCACGGCCTGGTGCAGCTGGGCGCCATGATCGAGGTGCCTGCGGCGGCGCTCATGGTGCGCACCTTCCTCCGGTATTTCGACTTCCTGTCCATCGGCACCAACGACCTGATCCAGTACACGCTGGCCATCGACCGCGCCGATGAAGCCGTGGCGCACCTGTACGACCCGCTGCATCCGGCCGTGTTGCGGTTGGTGGCCGATGTGATTGCCGAGGGCGCGCGCCAGGGCAAAAGCGTGTGCGTGTGTGGTGAAACGGCGGGTGACGTGGCCATGACGCGCCTGCTGCTGGGCCTGGGCCTGCGCAGTTTCTCCATGCACCCGGCACAGATTCTTGCCATCAAACAAGAGGTGCTGCGGGCCGACACCCGCAAGCTGGCACCGTGGGCGCAACAGGTGCTGAACGGTGATGAACCTGCCGCGCTGTTGACCCAGTAGGTCAGTTGAAGATATTCATAAATTGATAGCTGACAGCGCTAGTTGGACAAGCGCTGGAGGCCAATTTGACCTGGATTCTTCGGATCAGCGTGCCCGCATTCCCATCACGGCGGCGCTGATGATCATCACCGTGGCCAGTGCAATGCTCCAGCTGAAGGCGCGGCCGCTCACCACGATGAGCAGCGCGGTGGACGCCAGTGGCGTGATATAGCTCAGGATGCCGATGTGCCGCGCGTCGCCCAGCTTGAGCGCCTTGTCCCACAGGTAAAACGACGCCCCCAGCGGCCCCAGGCCCAGCACTGCCAGCAGGGCCCAGTCGCGCGGCTGCAGCGCCACGGCGGACTCCAGCGCCACATGGCACAGAAGCGACAGCGCGCCCGACACCAGCCCGAACAAACCGATGGCCGTGGTCGGGAAGGCCGCCACACGCTTGGTCAGGAGCGAATAGGTGGCCCAGATGAAGGCGGCCGCCAGCGCGGGCAGGTAGCCCCAGGCCAGCGTGCCGCTCAGCTCGCGCCCACCGGCAATGGCAATGGCCGCGCCGCCAAAACCCAGCAGCGCCGCCAGCACATGCGGCAGGCGCAGCGCCACACCGGGCAGCACCACCGGCGAGAGCACCACGATGAACAGCGGCCAGAGGTAGTTGACGAGGTTGGCCTCCACGGGCGGCGCGTGGCGCAGCGCGATGAACAGCAGAAAGTGGTATGCGAACAGGCCATACACGCCCAAGGCCAGCGTGCGCAGCGGAATGCGCCACTGCGACGGATCGCGCAGCACAAAGGGCCAGGCCGGCACGCTGCCGATGATGAGGGCGATGCCCGTCAGCAGAAAGGGCGGAAT
Organism: Acidovorax sp.; assembly: GCA_036786185.1. Classification (GTDB taxonomy): domain Bacteria; phylum Pseudomonadota; class Gammaproteobacteria; order Burkholderiales; family Burkholderiaceae_C; genus Acidovorax. The sequence continues at coordinate 1,607 of DAIQRN010000461.1, forward strand.
GTGCGTGAGCGAGACGCCAAGCGAGGCGAGAGAGGCCCACAGTGCGATGGCGCCCAGGGCGTACAGATTGGCTTGCATGGTGCCGAGCTTACGCTGACCCGATGTAGTGTGTCGTCGTGCAACACCGGCGCGTCGTCGCGCACCAGGGTTTTGGGGCTGCCTGCCGGCAGTCGCCCGCCGTTACGCGTGGTGCTCAGTCCGGCGCAATGCCGCAGTGAGGGCCGAAGGCGAACGGTAGCCCGTGCGCTGAGCCACTTCCGCTACGGCCATCCCCGTGCCGCGCAGCACGCGCGCCTGCGCCAGGCGCAGGCCCCGCAACCAGGCCATGGCGCCCACGCCGTGCTCGCCCCGGCAGCGGGCGGCAAACTGGCTGGGGCTCAGGTGCACCTGCGCCGCCAGGTCGGCCACGGTCAGCTCACGGTGCCACTGCTGCGCTGCCCATTGCTACAGAGCCGCCCAGTCGATGGTGCGCCCGCGTGTGAGGCCTGGCGCATGTGCGTCGTTGCGGGTGCCACTGAGCCACGCTTCCAGCAGCAGGGCAGGGCCCTGGGCCTGCGCGAGCGGGCGGCCTTGCTGCAAGGCGCTGGCCAGGTAGCGCGCCAGCGGCAATGCGTCTGCGGGCGGGTTGGCGCGGTGGCGGAGGCCGATGCAGTGTGCCCAGCCGGGGCGGGCACTGTCGAGCACCAGGCACACGCTGCCACGGGAGGATTCAAAGGCGTGCCTGTCGCCCGGGGCGATCACGCAGCCGCCACCTGGTGCCACGCGCATGCCGTGTCCTGCAATCTCCAGTTCCAGCGTACCGGAGAGTCCCAGCAGAATCTGGAAGTGGTCGTGGCTGTGGCTGCCCGGTGAAGCACCGTAGTGCCTCAGCGAAAGCGATTCCGTCGGCGTCATCAAACGCGCTGGCGGCTTTGCGCAGAGCGGGGCTCACACACCAGCGGCGTGCGCCTGCTGGTCCGCGTGGTAGCTCGAGCGCACCATGGCGCCTACGGCCGCATGGCTGAAGCCCATCTTGTAAGCCTCTTCCTCGAACATCTTGAAGGTGTCGGGGTGCACGTAGCGGCGCACGGGCA
>DAIQRN010000046.1:0-11038 GCA_036786185.1 Acidovorax sp.
CATCCACTTCGACAACAGCTTCAGCTTCATCTTCAGCCCGCGCCCCGGCACACCCGCCGCCAACCTGCACGACGACACGCCGCACGAGGTCAAGCTGCGCCGCCTGCAGGAACTGCAGGCCGTCATCAACGGCAACATCAAAAGCATCAGCGAAAGCCGCCTGGGCACGGTGCAGCGCATCCTGGTCGAGGGCGCGTCCAAGCGCGACGCGACCGAGCTGATGGGCCGCACCGAGTGCAACCGCGTCGTCAATTTCGTCGGCCAGCCGCGCCTGGTGGGGCAGATGGTGGACGTCACCATCACCGAGGCCAAGGCCTACACGCTGCGCGGTGAGGTGCTGACACGCGCCCCGGCCTGAGGCCGGGAACATCACTTCGAAAAAGTGAGCTGCCAGCGTTTTTTTAATCTACATTTCAGACTGTTTTATGCCTGAAGTTGTTTATAGATAAGCGCAAGCAGCTATGTAAACGATACCGATTGCCACCGTGCATCGTCCACAAAAAACCGGCCTCGCGCCGGTTTTTGCTTTTGTTTTGATAGCTGCTGGCGCTTATTGCACAAGCGCTGGAGCCCAAAAAGGCATAAAACGCAGATTGGCGTGGCCGCCGTCAGTTGACACAAGGCTCAGCGGACGCAATATCTGCGAGCCAAGCATCGAGATCGCTTCTCTGCGCTTGTGTCAGATGTTGCAGGCGCAGGACAGCGTTTGCCAACCAGTCGTCTTCACAATAGAAATACGCAACATCCACTTGCAAAGCCTGAGCCAGCTTGCAGGCGATATTGAAAGCTGGCTCATGCACGCCTGTCTCGTAGCGGCTGATACGCGCACTGCTGCTGCCTTCGTCAAGACCGATCATCACCCCCAGCTTGTCTTGGGGCAAGCCCATCCGCTCGCGTGCTTGGCGCAGGCGCGTGCCGAAGCAGCAGGGTGAATGGACGGCTTGTTTGACCACCCGGGCATGGTCGCCAGACTGCCATAGGCTGTCTCTACGAAAAACGTAGAATCAGGCGACATCTCATTCCATGAAATCGTAGTCAAGGGTCCTGAGCAGATCTGAAGCCTGCACCCTTTGAAGCCAGACACTCGTGCACCACATTTATGAAACCCTAGTCAACGCTGTCCGAGCCGAGTACCTCTCCGGCGAGCAGGACTATCCGTGGATCATCGGTTTTTCGGGTGGCAAAGACAGCACATTGGTCGCGCAACTGGTGTTTGCTGCCTTGATGGACATATCACCTAGCCGCCTAAATCGCAAAGTCCACCTGATCGCCAACGACACCCTGGTCGAAAGTCCGCTGGTGGTATCGCATTTGATGCAGTCATTGCAGGAAATTGAGACTGGCGCACTTATCCATGATCTGCCGTTAAAGGTGGCAACAACTACACCGGAGCTGGCGCACACCTTTTGGCACTTGCTGATCGGCAAGGGCTATCCCAGCCCGAACCAGCAGATGCGCTGGTGTACCGACCGGCTCAAAATCCAGCCGACGAGTCGCTATATCCGCGAGCAGGTGACAGCCAATGGTGCAGCCATCATCTTGCTGGGAGTACGGCGCAATGAATCCGAGGTTCGCCGACGTCGGATAGACAGCTATCAAAACGACGCAGATTCAAGCCTGAGCCCCCATAACAGCCTTGTCGGTGCATACATCTATCGCCCCATCGTGGATTTGACCACCGATGAGGTCTGGGAACTGCTTTCAAGCTTCCCACCTGCGTGGGGTGGCGACAACAGCCGCCTGGTCAAGCTTTACCGCGATGCTGCTGGCGGCGAATGCCCCATCGTGCTGTCACAAGAAGATGCGCCGGGCTGTGGCACCAATTCCAGCCGCTTCGGTTGCTGGACTTGTACGGTGGTCGAAAAAGACAGAAGCCTGCAAGGCTTTGTGGACAGCGGCAATGTGCAGTACGCACCCTTGATTGATTTTCGCGACTGGCTCAAGGAAATCCGAAACGACCAGACCTTGCGCCAAAGCCGACGCCGCTCTGGAAAGATCACGGTGGCCAATGGGCGCTTGGTGCCCGGACCCTTCACCGTGGCCGCCCGCCAGATGATCTTGGAGCGCCTTCAGGCCACAGAGAAGGCCTATGGCGCACGCCTGATCAGCGATGCCGAAATCGAAGCCATCCACCGCGCATGGGCCGAAGATTTGATACAGCAAAACCAGAGGGAGTACATCAGTGAATAACGCGAGCAACATTGCCATTGAGTGCGGCGTCGACGACCTGCCCTTGTGGCGCGACCCGGACGTTCATGCCACGGTCAGCGCCTTGCTGCACCAGCACGGGGTTTCCGACGAACAGTTTGCCCGCCTCGTTTCCGCCTACCGTGACCATGCACACAAACAAAGAGCCCGTGGCCTCAACGATGATTTCGATGCCATCCTGATGGCCGATGGGGGCTAGTCATGTGGATATCACGCATAACGCTGCGCAATTTCAAGAGCTACCAGAATCAGGTTTTCGAGTTCCCACAGCCAGCTGACGGGAAAAATCTGGTGCTGATTGGCGGCCTCAATGGTTACGGGAAGACCACGTTGCTCGAAGCCGTCTATGTGGGCCTGTACGGCGAAGAAGCAGTCAACCACAAGGCACTGGACCGGGCCGGCCTGAAAGCCAAGGGCTATGGTCATTTTCTTGAAACCGCGTTCTACAAGCACGCTTTACGCAATGGTGAGGAGCGCATGGAGGTGGTCATCGAGATCATGAGGCCAAGCAAAGGCTGCCTGCGCATTACCCGAAAATGGTTCTTCACCAATCAAGGCCGCTACGACAACCAGCGACTGGTGATCGAATCCCAGGGGCAGCGATCCAGCGTCTGGCGGGCTTTGCCCGATTCAGAGTTGCCCGATCTGCTCGCCAGTTACGCTGTGCCGCCTTGGCTGGCTCCATTCTTCTTTTTTGATGGCGAGAAGATCGCCGCGCTGGCCGATGAAGATCGCACCGGTTGGGTGCGGTCAGGGCTTGAAAATCTGATGGGTGTCGTGCTGATCAAGGAACTGCGTGAAAGGCTATCAACCTACAGCACCGCCAAACTCAAGCAATCCGGTGGCATCGATGAGCAGCAAGTAGACCAGTTGCGTGAAGCACTGGAGGTGGCTGTGGCGCAGCGCCAGCAGTTGGCCGATGCCTTGCAACTGATGCAGGATGAATTCCAGCAAAACAGTGAAACGCGCGAGCGACTGACGCGCCAGTTGCGCGATTTCGCCCAAGGCAGCGATGCGCGCACCTTGGCCGAAGTGGTTGGAACGATTGCACGACTGGAGCAGGAGGAAGAGCAATACCGCAGCCAACTGCGTGACAAGATGTCCACTGCCTTGCCTTTGCAGTTGATCAGCCGCCAGCTCCAGGAGTCATTGACCGAAGCCTTGGCCCAGGAAGACACCTTGACGGCGTGGGAAGGTTTCCGCGACTCCCAGCAGCCGCGCTGGCAGAAGTTCCAGGACATTTTTTTCAAGTCGGAATACATACAAGCCATGTGCCACATACCCAATGGGCGCAATGACCTGGAAAAAACGCTTCGTGAAGCCTGGGAAAGCCTGTACTACCCGCGACCAGAGGGATGCGCGGATGCGCAGTGGCACACCTATTTGCAGGGCAACGAACGGCGTCAACTGGCTGAAATGCGCCAACGTATCCAGCTGTCTGGCGGCGCGTTGCGCGCTCTGGCCACCAAGCTCGAAGAGCTGGCCGAGATGAAATGGCGCGCGCAGCAGGAGCGCATCCGCCTAGAAGGCGCCAGCGGGGTCGATCGATCCGCTGAAGTCGATCAAATTTCCGCCGATCTGCGGGCCGTACAGCAACTCATGGATGGCCTCAGCGGAGAAATTGAGCAGCACAAAAATCAATTGCGCACCCTGGAATCCGAATTGCCGCAACTCACGGCAAACTATGAGCGCGAACGTAAGCGGCTGACCGAGGGGCGCCCTGAACGTGTGGCTGCACAGCGGGCCGAACGCACCATCGCCATGATCGACGAGTTGCTGCCCGCCTTGTTTCAGCTCAAGCTGGACGCATTGTCCAAAGCGGCCACCCGGATTTTCCGCTCCCTGCACCACAAGGATCAGGTCGCCCGGATCGTGGTGCAGGACGATGGCAAGGCCATCCTCTACAGCCACGAAGGCACTGAAATCAAGCTGCCCAAATCTTCTGGTGAATCACAGCTTTTCGTGCTGTCGCTGGTGGGGGCACTGGCCGAGGTCACCGGCTACAAGGTGCCGTTGATTGTGGACACCCCCCTTGCGCGCTTGTCGGAACAACACTGCAACAACCTGCTCGATTACTGGACCAGCGACGATTCGCGCCAGGTCATCCTGCTGGCCCAGGACAAAGAAATCGGCGCAGTGGAGTTCGATCGTCTGAACGCCCATGTGGCATGCAGCTACCTGTTGCATCATGAGCAGGCTGGGCATGGTGTAGGCAAGACGCGGGCCACTGTGGACAACTATTTTGCCAAGGCAGCGCAATGACCAGCATCAGCGACATTCTGACCGCCTCCTATTCCAGCAGCCGCGAGGCCGACACCATCGGCAAAGATCTCAAAAAACTGATCGGCTCCGAAAGCAACTACGAAATCATCCGGCTGGCACTGGGCTGCTCACTGGGCCTGGATTCCTTTCCAGAACCCGCCCCCGATGCCAAGGGAGGCGTCATCAAAGGCTTGCAGCTGTTCGGCGACGAAGCCAGCTGCAACTACCTGTGGATTGGCATGCTCGGAGAGGTGCTGCGCAGGCGGGGCGAAGAGACATTGACCCTGGAAGCACTGCAAAAGCTGGTGCGCGACCACTGGCACCGTGGCATCTTGCTGCTGGAGCGCTACCGCGAAGAAACGGGAGGCGATTTCAAAGCTTTTGTCGATATTCTGGTGCGCAAGGCCAATTTGCCGGAACAAGGCGACGCCGTGCTGCCATCGCCAGAGATAGTGGTAGGCGGCATTGAAGCCAAAGAGCTCGACGAAGCAGCACGCAATATGCTGTTGCAGTATTTGCGCACCGTGGGCGTTAACGCCGACATCCGCGAAACCTTGGCGGGACCACGCATCAACCGTTACAAGCTATTTTTGTCCAAGGCGACCGACCGCAAAACGCTGGAAAGCCATCTGGATGAGTTGGGCTTTTCTTTGGGCATTGGCAACACCCTGAGCCTGACCGATGCGCGCGAGCCCAAAACCTGTTTCCTCGACCTGCCGCGTCCAATGGAAGAATGGCAGGCGGTCGATGCCGTGCACTTCAAGCGTGCTACCGCATCGTTCGATCTGAATGCAATGCTGCTGCCTGTGAGCCCCGGTGTCACCATCGAAGGCAAGCCGCTGGTCTTTGATTTGGCGACAACGCCCCATTTGTTGCTTGGCGGTACGACCGGCAGCGGCAAAAGCGTTTGTTTGAATGCTTTGCTGCTCAGTTTGCTGTCGTATGCCCAGCAAAGGCCCTTGAGTTTTGCATTGATTGATCCCAAGCAAGTAGAGTTTTCTGGCTGGCGTGGCCACCGCCAATTGTTCCGCGAAGTGGCCACCGATTCGGCAGCAGCCACCCAGCTACTCGAAACCTTGGTGGACGAAATGAATGCGCGTTACGAGCGCTTCTCTACGCTGGGCGTGAAAGACCTTGCCGCTGCACGCCGCAAGGGAGAACAGGCGGGATGGATCGTGTTGGCCGTCGATGAGCTGGCAGATCTGGTGATGCAGGACAAAGCCAATGAGGCATTGCTTGTACGGTTGGCGCAAAAAAGCCGGGCTGCGGGCATCCACATGATCCTGGCAACGCAGCGCCCCGATGCCAATACATTTGCCGGTGCTCTGCGTACCAATTGCCCGGCACGCATCGCACTGCGAGTGTCGCGAGCCAGCGAATCCAAAATCATCATGGACGAGCCAGGTGCAGAGCGTCTGCAAGGCGCGGGCGACATGATTTTCCGGGGCGGCGATGGGTCGGCTATACGCGCCCATTCCTACAACATTCGCAGCGATGACGCGGCGGTCCTACTTCGGTAATGCCAAGCGAAAGAACGCACCAAAAACCGGTCTCACGCCGGTTTTTGCTTTTGTTTTGATAGCTGCCAGCGCTTGCAGCACAAGCGCTGGAGGCCAAAAAGACTTGAATTTCAGAAAGGCATCTTCGGCATGCCGCCGCCGCCCAGGCCCTTCATGCCGCCCATCTTCTTCATCATCTTCATCAGCCCGCCGCCTTTCATCTTTTTCATCATGCCCTGCATCTGCTCGAACTCCTTGAGCAGGCGGTTGACCTCTTGCACCTGCACGCCCGCGCCACCCGCGATGCGTTTCTTGCGCGTGGCCTTGATGAGTTCGGGCTTGCGGCGCTCCAGCGGGGTCATGCTTTGGATGATGCCTTCCTTGCGCTTGATGTCCTTCTCGGCCTTGCCCATGTCCATCTGGCCGGCCTTGGCGGTGAGCTGGGCCGGCAGCTTGTCCATCAGGCTCGACAGGCCGCCCATCTGCTTCATCTGCTGGAGCTGGCCCAGGAAGTCGTTGAGGTCAAAGCCGCTGCCGCTCTTGACCTTGGCGGCGAGCTTTTGCGCGGCCTCCATGTCGACGCCGGCCGTGACCTGTTCCACCAGGGCCACGATGTCGCCCATGCCCAGAATGCGGCCCGCATGGCGCTCGGCATCGAACACTTCCAGGCCGTCGATCTTCTCGCTGACACCGGCGAACTTGATGGGCGCACCGGTGATCTGCCGCACCGACAGCGCCGCGCCGCCGCGCGAGTCGCCGTCAAGCTTGGTCAGCACGATGCCGGTGAGCGGCAGGGCTTCCTTGAAGGCCTTGGCCGTGTTGATCGCGTCCTGGCCCTGCATGGCATCGACCACAAACAGGGTTTCGACCGGGTTCAGCGCGGCGTGCAAGTCCTTGATTTCCTGCATCAGGACTTCGTCGATGGCCAGGCGGCCAGCGGTATCGACCAGCAGCACGTCGAAGTAATGCTTCTTGGCGTAATCGAGCGCGGCCAACGCGATGTCGCGCGGCTTTTGATCGGGCGTGCTGGCAAACCATTCGGCGCCCGCCTGCTTCGTGACGGTCTTGAGCTGCTCGATGGCGGCCGGGCGGTACACGTCGCCCGACACGGTCAGCACCTTTTTCTTGCGCTTTTCGATCAGGTGTTTGGCGAGCTTGGCGGTGGTCGTCGTCTTGCCCGCGCCCTGCAGGCCCGCCATCAGGATCACGGCGGGCGGCTGGGCGGCCAGGTTGATGTCGGCAATGCCCTCGCCCATGGTGGCGGCCAGCTCGCGGTTGACGATGCTGACCAGCGTCTGGCCGGGCTTGAGCGAGCCCAGTACCTCCTGGCCCAGGGCTTTTTCCTTGACGCGGGCAATGAAGTCGCGCACCACGGGCAGGGCGACGTCGGCCTCCAGAAGGGCCATGCGCACTTCGCGCAGCATGTCCTGCACGTTGGATTCGGTGATGCGGGCCTGGCCGCGCATCTCCTTGACGAGGCGCGTGAGTTTGTCGGTAAGGGCGGAGGCCATAGGGAGAAGTTCCGGTTCTGCCTGCGCGCGGCCAACACGGCGGTTGCAACGGGCAGGCCCGCCAAGGCGCTGGCGGTGGGGGCGAAAGGCTAAACTGCGACCCATGATTTTAGCGAGTAGCTCCCCCATCAGCTGGCTGCTGGCCCTGGCCGCCGCGGTGGCATACGCCGTGCCGGCCGCCGCGGCATCCCGCCTGAGCACGGCAGCAGCCCGCAACACGCTTCTGGCGGCCTGGGTGCTGCATGGCGCCGTGCTGGTGTGGGGGCTGTGGGGCGATACACCGCGCTTTGGCTTTGCGCCCGCGCTGTCGATGACGGCGTGGCTGGTGCTGACGGTGTACGCGGTCGAGCGCCAGCTGTTCCCCCAGATGCAGTCGCGCTGGATTCTGGCGGCCCTGGGCGCGGCAGCCGTGGTGCTGGCCCTGCTCTTCCCGGGCAAGCCGCTGCATGTGGCGGCGTCGGCCTGGCTGCCGCTGCACCTGGCGCTGGGCATTGCCTGCTATGGCCTGTTTGCCGCCGCCGTGGTGCATGCCTGGCTCATGACCCGCGCCGAGCGCCACATCCGCCAGGCCGAAGACCCGCACAGCGGCATCCCGCTGCTCACGCTGGAGCGGCTGACCTTCCGGTTCGTGTCCGCGGGCTTTGCCCTGCTGACCGCCACGCTGCTGGCGGGATGGCTGTTTGGCGACGCCCTGTACGGCCGCACTTGGCGCTGGGACCACAAGGCCGTTTTCTCATTGCTGTCGTGGCTGACGTTTGCCACCCTGCTGGTAGGCCGCGCGCGCTTTGGCTGGCGCGGGCGCCGTGCGGTGCGCGTGCTCTATGCGGGCTCCACCTTGCTGCTGCTGGCCTACGTAGGCTCCCGCTTTGTGCTGGAAGTGGTTCTGGGGCGCAACGCATGAAATACCTGGTCCTGCTGATCGTACTGACCGTGGCGGTGGGCATTTGGCGCAGCCGCCGCAGCGCAGACGACACGCCCCGACAACCACCCCGCCAGCCAGCGCCGCCCCAGGACATCCTGGCCTGTGCGCATTGCGGCGTGCACATCCCAAAGGCGGAGGCCCTGATGCTCGGCAACCAGGCGTACTGCTGCCAGGAGCACCGGCACCTGGGCCCGGCCTGAGAAAGCGCGCACGCAACCGCCATGCTTTTGCATTCCGCTCCAGAGCTCGTGATCGTGGACGCGCCCTTCGTTCGGCTGTGGCGCGGCTTCCTGACCGGCCGCGTGATGGTGGCACTGGCCGTGCTGGTGCTGCAGGGGGTGGGGCAGATCCTCAATCAGACGCCGGAGCCGACAGTGCTGGCGGTGTGCGTGGCGTACCTGGCGGCCACGCTCATGCTGCGGATGCTGGGCGCAGATGCGCCCCCATCTGCGGGTACGGGGGCGCAATGGCTGCCGTCCATTGGTGTGGACCTGGTCACGATTGCGGCCTTGCAGTGGCTGCATGTGGGCAGCATGAACTTCACTCCGTTGTTCGGCCTGCCCATCCTCATGGCCGCCGTGCTCGGCACGTTGACATTGGCGTGGGGCACCACGGCCGCCGTCACCCTGCTGTTGCTGGCGTGGGCATGGCATATGGGCTCAGGCAATGCCGGCGACGACACACCCCGCTACCTGCAGAGCGCGCTGACAGGCACCGGCTACTTCATCGTGAGCTATCTGGTGCATCAGTTGGCCGCCCGGCTGGCGCGCGAACAGGAAGTCGCGCTGCGAAGCCAGGCGGCCGCGCGGGTGCAGGCACAGGTCAGTGCGCTGGTGATCCAGAACCTGACCGATGGCGTGCTGGTGGTGGACGAAGGCGGCTCCGTGCGCATCGCCAACCCGGCAGGCCTGCAATTGCTGGGGGGCTCTGCAGCGTCCTCGGTGTTGCCTCTTGCGTTGAGCGCAGAGCCGCCCTGGAGCCCCCTTGCCGCACTGGCACGGTACACCTTCCGCAAGGAACACCCCCAGGCTGCCGATGTGGACCTGCTGCACCCCGGCCAGAGCCCCACGGGCCTGCACGTGCGCACCTGGCTGACCGCCACGCACGAAACCGCGAGCCAGACCCAGACGGAGCGCCTGTGCGTCATGTTTCTGCACGATCTGCGGGAGATGGAAGCCCGGTTGCGCACCGAAAAACTCGCGGCCATGGGCCGCATGTCGGCCGCCGTGGCCCACGAAATCCGCAACCCGCTGGCCGCCATCGTGCAGGCCAACGCGCTGCTTGAAGAAGACCTGCATGAGCCAGCCCAGAAACGGCTCACCCACATGGTGCAGCAAAACGCAGATCGCCTGACCCGTATCGCCGAAGAAGTGCTCGACATTGCCCGCGTGCAGCACCAGATCAGCCACGCTCCGGCGTCCAACGTGTCTCTGGACGACGCCGTGACCCAGATATGGAATGACTGGCGCTCCCAGGACCCCGCCAGACGCCAGGCCTTGGTGGAGCTCGGTGCGCCCGCCACCCAGGTGGAATTCGACCCCGAGCACCTGCGGCGGGTGCTGGTCAACCTGCTGGACAACGCGCTGCGCTACATGGGTCAGGAGCCTGATTCCCTTCGGGTCGCCACTCGCACCCAGGCCACGGGCCTGGTCAGCCTGCAGGTCTGGAGCGACGGCGCCCCCATGGACAAATCGGTGGAACGCCATCTGTTCGAGCCTTTCTTCTCGTCGGAGAGCCGCTCCAGCGGCCTTGGCCTTTATATTTGCCGCGAACTGTGCCAACGCCACGGTGCGTCCATCAGCTACCAGCGGCTCACCCACACCACACCACGGGGTGAGGTCAGCGGAAATGCCTTTACCGTGGGCTTTCGCCGTACCACCCGTCCGGCGGAAGCCGTTACGCTGTTCGACACCATCGTGGTCTGACTCCCTCCTCCATGAACGCCACCCCTGCCTCCATCCTCGTCGTGGACGACGAACCCGACCTGCGCACGCTGTACGAACTCACTCTGTTGCGCGAGGGCTACCGCGTCGAGACCGCCTCCAGCGTGCAGGAAGGCCGCGAGCAGCTCAAGGCGCACCGCTTTGATGCCGTGATCACGGACATGCGCCTGCCGGACGGGTTTGGCATGGAGTTGCTGCAGGACCTGCGCGAACAGCAACGGCGCGAGCGCTGCGTGGTGATGACGGCCTACGGTTCGGCCGAAAACGCGGTCGAGGCGCTGCGCGCCGGGGCGTTTGACTACCTGACCAAGCCGGTGGACCTCAAGCAGTTCCGCTCGGTGGTCGCATCGGCCATCCAGGGCACCGGCGGCGTGCCAGCCCCTCGGGCAGCACGTGGCGCACACCAAGGCAAGAGCATCACGGCGCTCGCGGGGGAGCCCTTGGCCTCAGGCTCTGCCCTCGATCGGCTTGTGGGCGACTCCGCAGCCATCCGCAACGTCAAGCAACGAATCGCCAAGGTGGCCCGGGGCATGGCCCCGGTGTTGATCCACGGTGAATCGGGCACTGGCAAAGAGCTAGTGGCACAGGCGCTGCACGCCAGCAGCCAGCGTGCCGACGGGCCGCTGGTAGCGGTCAACTGCGGCGCCATCCCCGAAAACCTGCTGGAAGCCGAATTCTTTGGCGCCCGCAAAG
>DAIQRN010000462.1:0-2672 GCA_036786185.1 Acidovorax sp.
GTGGGCATTGCAGCGGGGCGCTGCTTTGCGGGCAATGCGGCGCTGCTGGGCTGCAGCGACGTGATCATCGCCACGCGCGGCAGCAATATCGGCATGGGCGGCCCGGCCATGATCGAAGGCGGCGGCCTGGGCGTGTTCAAGCCCGAGCAGATCGGCCCCAGCCGCGTGCAGCATGCCAATGGCGTGATCGACGTGCTGGTGGACGATGAGGCCGGTGCGGTGCAGGCGGCGCGGCAATACCTGTCGTACTTCCAGGGCCGCACCCCGCAATGGACGGCGCCCGATCAGCGCAGGCTGCGCAGTGTGGTGCCCGAAAACCGCCTGCGCGTGTACGACACCCGCGCCGCCATGGCCGCTCTGGTGGATGAAGGCAGTCTGCTCCTGCTGCGCACCGGCTTTGGCGCCGGCATCCACACCGCGCTGGCGCGCATCGAGGGCCGCGCGGTGGGCCTGCTGGCCAACAACCCGCTGCACCTGGGCGGTGCCATCGACGCCGATGCCGCCGACAAGGGCGCGCGCTTCATGCAGCTGTGCAACGCGCACGGTCTGCCCATCGTGAGCCTGGTGGACACGCCCGGCTTCATGGTCGGCCCCGATGTCGAGGCCACGGCGCAGGTGCGCCACGTGAGCCGCCTTTTCGTCACCGCGGCCAGCCTGCGCGTGCCCACCTTCAGCGTGGTGCTGCGCAAGGGCTACGGCCTGGGCGCCATGGGCATGACGGCGGGCGGCTTTCATGCGCCCGTGTTCACAGTGGCCTGGCCCACGGGTGAGTTTGGCGCCATGGGGCTCGAAGGGGCGGTTCGCCTGGGCTTTCGCAAGGAGCTGGAGGCCCTGCCCGAAGGCCCCGAGCGTGACGCCCTGTTCGCGCAACTGCTGGCGCGCCAGTACGCCAACGGCGAGGCCATGCAGATGGCCACCACGCTCGAGATCGACGCGGTGATCGACCCTGCGGACACCCGCGCCTGGCTGTCGCGCGGGCTGGCGTCGGCGCAGGTGGCGCCGCACGCACCGCGCTTCATCGATACCTGGTGATAAGCTGTCCCGCTGATTTATTCCTGAACACGGAGACACCCCCATGCCCGGCCTGCTGCCCGACATCGACCCCGATGGCCTGCTCGAATTCTCGGTGGTCTATACCGACCGTGCGCTCAACCACATGTCCCGGCGCTTCACCGGCGTGATGCAGGACATCCTGGGCATGCTCAAGGAGGTGTATGGCGCCCACACCGCCGTGCTGGTGCCCGGCAGCGGCACCTTTGGCATGGAGGCCGTGGCGCGCCAGTTTGCCAACCGTGAGAAGGTGCTGATCGTGCGCAACGGCTGGTTCAGCTACCGCTGGACGCAGATCTTCGATGCCGACAAGGGCCTGGGCGGCGGTTCCGTGGTGTGCAAGGCGCGCCCGCAAGGCAGCGGCGCACAGGCACCCTGGGCGCCATGCCCGGCCGACGAGGTGGCCGCCGCCATCCGCGCCGAAAAACCCAAGGTGGTGTTTGCGCCGCATGTGGAGACGGCCAGCGGCATCATCCTGTCCGACGACTACATCCGCACGCTGACGGCTGCAGCCCATGACGTGGGCGCGCTCTTCGTGCTGGACTGCGTGGCCTCGGGCGCCATGTGGGTCAACATGCAGGCCACCGGCGTGGATGTGCTGATCTCCGCCCCGCAAAAGGGCTGGAGCGGTTCGCCCTGCTGCGCCATGGTGATGCTCAGCGAGCGTGCACGCGCGGCCATCGACGGCACCACCAGCAGCAGCTTCTCGTGCGACCTCAAGAAGTGGATGCAGATCGCCGAGGGCTACGAAAAAGGCCAGCACGCCTACCACACCACCATGCCCACCGACGCCCTGGTGCGCCTGCGCGATGTGATGCAGGAGACACGCGCCTACGGTTTTGCCAAGGTGCGCGACGAGCAGATCGCCCTGGGCGCCCAGGTGCGCGCGCTGCTCGAATCGCGGGGCTTCCCCAGCGTGGCCGCTGACGGCTTCAAGGCCCCTGGCGTGGTCGTGAGCTACACCACCGACCCTGGCATCCAGAACGGCAAGAAGTTCATGGAAGCGGGCCTGCAGACCGCCGCGGGCGTGCCACTGCAATGCGACGAAGGCCCGGACTTCAAGACCTTCCGCATCGGCCTGTTTGGCCTGGAAAAATGGCACAACGTAGAGCGCACCGTGGGGCATCTGGCGAAGGCGCTGGACACAATGGGCGTCAAGGCCTGAGTTTCATCCCCTTTGTTTTTGCGTTGTTGAGAAAGACCGATTCCATGTTCCGTTGTGTTCCCGCCCTCATCGCCATCGGCGCGTTGGCCGCCCTGGGCACCGCCCAGGCCGCCACCCCTGTCACCACCGCCAGCGGCCTGGTCTATGAAAGCCTCAAGGACGGCACCGGCGCCAGCCCCAAGGCCAGCGACACGGTGCGCGTGCACTACCGCGGCACCTTCCCCGATTCGGGCAAGGAGTTCGACAGTTCCATCGCGCGCGGCCAGCCGCTGGAGTTCCCACTCTCGGGTGTGATTCCGTGCTGGACCGAAGGCGTGCAAAAGATGAAGGTGGGCGGCAAGGCCAAGCTCATCTGCCCGCCCGCGATAGCCTACGGCGCACGCGGCGCGGGCGGCGTGATCCCGCCCAACGCCACACTGCACTTCGAGGTGGAGCTGCTGGGCATCAAGGGCCAGTA
>DAIQRN010000463.1:0-2671 GCA_036786185.1 Acidovorax sp.
ACGCCATGTACAACGGCGACCGCTCGCGCAAGACCACGCTGGTCGAATATGGCTTCAGGCTGCCGTCAGCGCTGGACAACCGGCCCCTCAAGTTCGAGGAATTCGAGCAGCGCATGCGCCAGGTGGTCTTCGTTTCCGCCACGCCGGCGGACTACGAAAAGCAGCATTCCGGCCAGATCGTGGACCAGGTGGTGCGCCCCACTGGTCTGGTGGACCCGGTGGTCGAGGTACGCCCGGCCACCCACCAGGTGGACGATGTGCTGCAGGAGATCCGCATCCGCGTGGAAAAGCACGAGCGCGTGCTCATCACCACGCTGACCAAGCGCATGGCCGAGCAATTGACCGACTACCTCACCGACAACGGCGTGAAGGTGCGCTACCTGCACAGCGACGTGGACACGGTGGAGCGGGTGGAAATCATCCGCGACCTGCGACTGGGCGCCTTCGACGTGCTGGTGGGCATCAACCTGCTGCGCGAAGGGCTGGACATCCCGGAGGTATCGCTGGTGGCCATTCTGGATGCAGACAAGGAAGGCTTCCTGCGCGCCGAGCGCAGCCTGATCCAGACCATAGGCCGCGCGGCGCGCAATCTCAATGGCAAGGCCATTCTGTACGCCGACCGCGTCACCGACTCCATGAAAAAAGCCATGGGCGAGACGGAACGCCGCCGCATCAAACAGATCGCACACAACGAAGCACACGGAATCACGCCGCGCAGCATTGTCAAGCGGGTAAGAGACCTGATTGACGGGGTTTACAGCGAAAAAGCCGGCAAGGACGCCGAACGGCTGGAGCAGGAGGCCTTGCAACGCGCCAAGGTGGAGGACATGTCCGAGAAGGACGTGGCGCGCGAGATCAAGCGGCTGGAAAAGCTCATGCTGGAGCACGCGCGCAACCTGGAGTTCGAGCAGGCCGCCCGCGTGCGCGACCAGCTGTCAACGCTGAAGGACCAGGCATTTGGTGCGCATGGGGGCGATTCGATGGCCGCTTGAGGGTGCAATGGAAGCGGAGAAAAACATCGCAGGATAAACTGCGACTGATTGGTTATATATTCCGACAAATTCGCTAGGGATTTGTGGTATACTCACACAAAATACTCAAGAAAACAGCCCAGCGATGAAGGGCTCCGTGCCAAGCCACGGAGTAGGGGCGGAGACGGTGCCCGTGCTGGCCACTAGCCAGTGCAGGCAGTTTCTTTAACGAACGAGCCTCAGCACAAGGAGCTTGCGATGCGTCTCACCACCAAAGGCCGGTTTGCGGTCACCGCCATGATTGACCTGGCCCTGCGCCAGAACAACGGTCCCGTCACTTTGGCTGCGATCAGCCAGCGCCAGCAAATTTCGTTGTCGTACCTGGAGCAGCTGTTTGGCAAGCTGCGCCGCCATGAACTCGTCGAATCCACCCGTGGCCCCGGCGGCGGTTACACGCTGGCCCGCAAGGCAGGCGATATCACCGTGGCCGACATTATCGTGTCGGTGGACGAGCCCATTGACGCCACACAATGCGGCGGCAAGGAGAACTGCCTGGGCGAAGCCGGCCGCTGCATGACGCATGAGCTGTGGGCCTCGCTCAACCAGCGCATGGTGGAGTTCCTGGATTCCGTCACCCTGCAAAAGCTGGTGGACGAGCAGATCGCCAAGGGCGTGCAGATCGAGGACAAGCCGGTGGTGCGCCGTGCGATCTCCACCACGCCGGTGGTCAAGCCCATCCGCGTCAACGCGCCCAACTCGGTGTTTGCCCTGGGCAACGCGTTCGCCAAGTCCTGAGCCTTTGGGCTTGCAGGCCGGCCCTGGGGTCGGCAGCGCCCTGACCGCATGCTTTTGAACACTGCCTTTTTTCCCAATCTGCCAGCCAGACCTCTTTACTGAGCCAGCCATGGATATGACCCCGCACTTCCCCATTTACCTCGACTATGGCGCAACGACCCCCGTGGACCCGCGCGTGGTGGACGCCATGATCCCCTGGCTGCGCGAGCATTTCGGCAACGCGGCGTCGCGCAGCCATGCCTGGGGCTGGGAGGCGGAAGAGGCGGTGGAGAAGGCGCGCGGCCAGGTGGCTGACCTGATCGGCGCCGATCCGCGCGAGATCGTCTGGACCAGCGGCGCCACCGAATCCATCAACCTGGCCCTGAAGGGCGCGGCCCACTTCTACCAAGGCAAGGGCAAGCACCTGATCACGCTCAAGACCGAGCACAAGGCGGTGCTCGACACCATGCGCGAGTTGGAGCGCCAGGGCTTTGAGGTCACCTACATGGATGTGCAGGAAGACGGCCTGGTCAACATGGATGCGCTCAAGGCCGCCATTCGCCCCGACACCATCCTGGTCAGCGTGCTCTTCGTGAACAACGAGATCGGCGTGATCCAGGACATCCCCGCCATCGGCGCGCTGTGCCGTGAAAAGGGCGTTCTGTTCCATGTCGATGCTGCCCAGGCCACGGGCCGCGTTGCGATCGACATGGCCAGCCTGCCCATCGACCTGATGAGCATGACGGCCCACAAGACCTACGGCCCCAAGGGCGTGGGCGCGCTGTTCGTGCGCCGCAAGCCCCGCGTGCGACTGGAGGCGCAGATGCACGGCGGCGGCCACGAGCGCGGCATGCGCTCGGGCACCTTGCCCACGCACCAGATCGTGGGCATGGGCGAGGCCTTTCGCATCGCCAAGGAAGAAATGG
>DAIQRN010000464.1:0-2669 GCA_036786185.1 Acidovorax sp.
CCAGCGTGTTGTAGGCGCCGCGGAACTTGAACGCCCCCGTGCGCTGCAGGTTCTCGCACTTGAAAAACACTTGCGCCCCGGTGCTCTCGTCGGCGCTGGAGGAACGCAGCACTGGCGTGCGGTGGGCAATGCCTTCAAGTCGTCGAGCGGCGGCGTTGAGATCATCAAAGGTGGGCACAGCCAGGCGGGTCATGGTCATGAAATGGGCCTCCGCGCGACTTATTGGTGCGCGCACGACAAAAACGGCAAACACCGTGCATCATAGGCATTGCACCAACTGTGAGCAAAAATCGGCGCAATTGCCCGAAAACAGGGCGCGAGCAGCTATTAAATTTGAAGTGCCCTGGTAGTCGGCTGGTTATACTGCGGGCTTCATTCGCACAGTAGGGTTCTATTCTCATGCAGCAGTCTCGACGCATTTTTGCCCTGGGCTTTGGCCTGGTCGCTTCGCTTGGTTTTACGCTGGGTGCTCACGCCCAAGGTGCTGCGGCGCGGGAACTCACCGTGGCTTCCAGCGCCACCTACGCCCCGTTTGCGTTTGAGAACAAAGACAAGCAGATCGTCGGTTTTGATATCGACATCATCAACGCCATTGCCAGGCATCAGAACCTGAAGATCAAGGTCGTCAATACCCCTTGGAGTGGTATCTTTGCTGCGCTGAACAACGGCGATGTGGATCTGGTGATCTCTGGTGTCACCATCAATGAAAAGCGCCGCCAAAGTTACGACTTTTCCAACCCGTACTTCGCAGCGCACCAGCTGATTGCCGTGCCCAAGAGCAGCACGGTGACCACCCTCAAGGATCTGGCTGGCAAGAAGGTTGCGGTTGTGAACGCATCCACCGCCGACGACGTGGCCTCGCGCGAGTTTGGCAAGACCAGCCCCAACATCCGCCGCTTTGAAAGCACGCCGCTCATCATCTCCGAGCTGGCCGGTGGTGGTGTGGACGCAGCCATTGGTGACAACGGCGTGATCGCCTATCGCGTGAGCCAGAACCCTGCGCTCAAGACGGTGGAAGACCCGAGCTTTCCCGAAGAGGGCTTTGGCATCGTGGTGAAGAAGGGCGACAAGCCCTTGCAAGACAAGCTCAATGCAGGCTTGGCAGCCATTCGCGCCGATGGCAGCTATGGTGAGATCTACAAAAAGTGGTTTGCCAAGGAATACAAGGCACGCTGATCGCTGTCGGTCGGCATGCCATGCACTGCGGCCGCGTTTGCGGCCGTTTTTGCTGGGGCCTGACGGTGCCGTGGGTGGGGCACCCAACGCAATTTATCAGGAGGGGTGATGGAACCTGAACTGTGGTTTGGCTGGTTCCGGCCGGACATTTTGGTGGAGTACCGCGAGCTGTTTTGGCGCGGTGCGCTGATGACGCTGGGCATGACGGTGGTGTGCGTGCTGCTGGGCGGTACCTGGGGGTTGTTGCTGGCGCTGGCCCGATTGGCCCAGGCACGCCACGCGCCGTGGAACTGGGTGTGCCGCTTTTTGCTGCGCTGGCCCTCAACGGTGTATGTGAGCTTTTTTCGTGGCACCCCGCTGTTCGTGCAGATCTTGCTGATGCACTTTGCGGTGATGCCGCTGTTCATCCACCCGGTATCGGGTTGGGTGGTGGACGGGGAGCTGGCCCGCACGCTCAAGCAAGAGCATGGCGCGTTGATCTCAGGCATTGCCGCGCTCACGCTCAACTCGGCGGCCTACATCTCGGAAGTGTTTCGCGCGGGCATTCAATCCATCTCCAAAGGGCAGTTTGATGCCGGGCGCTCGCTGGGCTTTACGCCCATGCAGGTGATGCGCTATGTGGTGCTGCCGCAGGCCTTCCGGCGCATGCTGCCGCCGCTGGGCAACAACATGATTGCGCTACTCAAGGACACGTCCCTGGTGTCGGCCATTGGCTTGGCCGAAATGGCTTACGCTGCACGCACCGTGGCAGGGGCTTATGCACGGTATTGGGAGCCATACCTGGCCATTTCGCTGGCCTACTGGCTCATGACGCTGGCACTGACCACGGTCTTGCGCAGATTGGAATACCACTTGGCCCGTAGCGATCGCAGCTAATTTGATGGGTTAGCCTGCGCAATCGCTGAACCGCTGCAACGGCGAGAGTTCTGGAAACTCTCCCGCGCGCTTTTGCTTCATGGCGGTGACGGATTCGCGCACATGCTGGTTGCTCCAGATGGCGCCCTGCAGCCAGCCCATCTGGCGCAGGCTGTCTTCCACCGAATGGTCTCGGGCGTAGTGGATGGCCTGTTTGGTGCCCCAGATGGCTACGGGCGGCTTGCTGGCAATTTCTTGTGCACATTGCAGGGCTGCGGCCACCATGGCTTCTTGGGTGTCAAACACTTCGTTGACCAGGCCATAGCCTTGCGCCTTGGCGGCGCCAAGGCGGCGCCCGGTGTAGGCCAGTTCTTTGACGATGCCCAGCGGAATGAGCTTGGGCAGGCGCTGCAGAGTGCCCACATCGGCCACCATGCCGATGTTGATCTCCTGGATGCAGAAGAACGCATCTTGTGTGGCGTAGCGGATGCAGGCGGCCGTCACCATGTCCACCGCGCCGCCGATGCAGCCGCCGTGGATGGCTGCAATGACGGGAATGCGCAGGTTTTCCAGCCGCGTGAATGTGGCCTGCATGTCGGTCAGCAGGTCAAAAATGGCGGCGCGGCCCTCGGGGCTTT
>DAIQRN010000465.1:0-2639 GCA_036786185.1 Acidovorax sp.
GCAAATCGTGCAACAGCCTGTTGCACGATTGCGAGCACTGTCGAAACAGGACCATGGTTTGGGTCATGCTGCAACTTGGCCTGGATGAAGAATGGCGTTGGCTACTGCGTGAAACCTGTCATAAAACGCCTTGAAACTGGGCATTGTCAAAAGGTTTTGCCAGTCGCCTGGGTGAATGGAGCACCACTCGGCCTCCTGCGCAGCTGTTTGCGGGCTCTTCATGAAGGCATCCCACTGATCCTTGGCGGAATTAGGGGATTTATCGTTGCCCGAAATGTCTTCCAGCCCCGCGTGCGAATGCCTTGCCGTTTGCCCAGCGCACAACAGCCAGGCCTCCGACTTGGGCTTGGGTACCATCGGCACACCAAAATCAAAGGCCGCAGCGGCAAACCCGTTCACCATGCTGTCCCACTTGGTTTGCCACAGTTGACCCGGCGCACTGCGCTTGTTGTCAGTGTCGCGAAACAACACTGCCATCACAGGTACCGCCTCGTCTGCCCCCAATTGCCTTGCAATCAATCCCAAATGCATGGCGTTGCTAAAAAACTCTCCAGTTTCAGCCGCTTGCTTTTTGCCTCGCAATCGGTGCATCCGTTTGCCAGAATTTTTGGCTCGCTGGTCCAGAGCGGTCTCGCTGACATACACCACTGCTTCAGGAACGTCGAAAAGGTGGTAATTCAGCAAGGCTTCCCACAACCGCGCCAGCCAAACGGCCATGGGCCCACGGTTGAAATCGTCACCAGTGCATTGGCCTTGCGCGTTGTTGCAGGCACCCAAGTCTCGGGGGCCTTCACCACTGATCAGCAGCTTCATGCGCCACCTGCCCGGCTTGCATCGGCCTCGGCCTGTTCTTCAGCGCGAATGGCGGCTTCGGCCTCATCGTCCAAATCGATGCATTCCTGAGCCAACAATCGCAGATCGGTGTCCACAAAGGCATCCCCGGGCCCCATCGCGTCGAGCTTGGCGGACATGCGGGGGATGGAGAAAAACCGCCGAATCTTGGTTTCGCCCTGCGGTGTCTTGTACAAAAACTGCACGGCCTCGCGTGCCACATCGTCAGGCAAATAATTCAGCAACAACGGGCTGTGGGTAGTCACGAGCAACTGCTGCGGGCTCTGCAGCAAGGTGTCTACCAGCGTTTCCACAATTTCTTGGTTGATGCCGTTTTCAAGCTCGTCCAGCAGCAACAGCGAACGGTCTGCGTCAGCCTGCGTCAGCACAGCCAAAATGCGTAGCAAACCGTCGTTGAGGTGAAGGGCCTCGGTTTCAAGCTTTTGGCCTTCGAACTGTTCATAAACCGACAGTTTTTTCCATCCCGACTTCTGGGACGTGATCTTGTAATCAACCAAATTTGGGTAAAACTTTTTAAGCAGTTCCACTAATTTGGTTTTTCTGTCGCCCTTGATGTTGTCCAAGTATGCGGACAGCTTCTCTCCGCCTGCACCAATGTCATGTTCACTGACACGGGCACTTTTGCGGAGCTTGTCTGGCGACAGCAGTTCTAGCGACCGCACGCTCCTGAGTGCATCACGAAACTCCAGCAAAGGCGGTGAAAGCTCCGAGTCCTTCAACGCGGAAAGGATGGAACCCTGATATTCAAAGGCAATCGCTTGGCTTTCACGGCCACCCATCGAATAAGCCTGCCCACTCAGCCGGAGCACTTTGGTATCGATTTTATTCCCATTGATCAGCACCACGTCTTCTTGGGTGCAGCGAAGATCCGTGCGGTTGAATGCACCAATCCAAGTCAACATTCCTGACGTGGCCGTCTGAAAGGACACTTGAAACCTGATGTTGCGCTCGCTTCGCAGTTTGCAGTTCAAGTCAGCAGTGGTCCAGCCACGGCGGTCCAGCCAGCCCTGCACATCCCCACGCATCAACTGCGAGACAAAGTCCAGTGCTTGGAGCACGGTACTTTTACCCGCGCCGTTCATGCCCACTAGGCAACTGAAGTGCCCGAGCAGAATGGTGGCCCCCGCCAACGATTTGAAATTTGCGACACGTACCGACTTAATCATCAGATGCACCTCCGGTGACGATTTTCACCCCCGCCAGCAGATCCCCAAACTTGCCGTAGTTCACTTTCACGCCATCGTCCAGGTCGAGGGTGATGCGCATGTCGGCGTAGTGGCGGAGTTTTTCGTCGAAGGCGAGCAGTTCAGCCTGTTGTTTGCGCAGGGTTTCGATCTGTTTGTTGATTTTGGTGCGTGCTGCCGCGCTGGTGGCTGCCGTGGCGTCCTGGGCCAGCAGGTCCAGGCGGGCGGCGTATTTGGCGGTGAGGGGGATGACGTACTCGCTGCGCATGCGCGCCAGGGTGCCCTCGTGGTAGCGGTGCAGATAGACCAGCGCCTGGAACGCGCCCTGTTTGCCGCTGCTGAACAGCCAGTAAATGGGGCGCTTTTTGTAGGTCTGCAGGTGGTCTTTGAAGAACTGGTTGGCGATGTAGCGGCGAACGGTCTCGTTGGGCGTTTCGCTGCCCTTGGGGCCCAGGCTTTCGGCCAGCCAGGCGAGGTTTTCTTCCAGGGTGGCTGGCCCCCAGACGGCGTGCAGAAATTCGCGCACGCGCGCGGCGGCGTCGTCGGCAAACCAGGGCTGGTCGGTGACGGGCAGGATGCCGTCGGCGTCCGCCGGGAAGCTGG
>DAIQRN010000047.1:0-6414 GCA_036786185.1 Acidovorax sp.
AGATTCCTCAAAAACTGTTCCAGGATGATGCAGGCCGAGGCAGCGTCGGCATCCTTGGCGCCACTGGCGATGGCCTCGGTGGTGCTGTAGCGCTCGTCCACCTCGAAGACCTGCAAACCAAAGCGGCCGCGCAGCTGGCGGCCAAACTTGAGCGCGCGCTCGGTGTTCTCGTGGCTCGCGCCGTCGGGGTGGTAGGGCACACCGATCACCAGGGCGTCGGGCTGCCACTCCTTGATGCGCAGCGCGACCTGCACAAAACGGGCATCGCCCTCGGCCTTGATGGTGGGCTGCGGCGTAGCGCTTTTCAGCATGCGGTTGCCCGTGGCCACGCCCGTGCGCTTCTGGCCAAAATCAAAAGCAAGAAAGGTCTGGAGGTGCGCGGAAACGGCGGGCTGCTCGATGGACTGGCGATGAACGGGCAGGCCGGTCATGCGTGCCCCGCCTCGGGCGACAGCATCCAGGCCTTCAGGCCCAGCAGCGCCAGGGCCCGGTCGTAGCGCTCGGGCACGGGGGTGTCGAAGATGACCGACAGGTCGGCCGCCACGGTAAGCCAGGCGTTTTCGGCCAGCTCGGACTCCAGTTGCCCTTCGCCCCAGGACGAGTAGCCCAGCGTGATGAGAACACGGCGGGGCCCGGCGCCGGTGGACAGGGCCTCGAGCACGTCCTTGGAAGTGGTCATCTCCAGACCGCCCGGGATGGTCATGGTGGAGGCATAGGCCGACTCGTCGGCTTCGGCGCCTTCCATGAGCATGGGTTCGTGCAACACAAAGCCGCGCTCGGTCTGCACCGGGCCGCCCTGGAAGACGGGTTCTTTGGTGAGATCTTCACGCCGCAGCGACAGATCCACCTTGTCAAAGAGGCTTTTGAGGGTGATTTCCGAGGGCTTGTTGATGATGAGCCCGAGTGCGCCGCGTTCGCTGTGCTCGCAAAGATAGACCACACTGCGCGCAAAAGACTCATCTTCCAGGCCGGGCATCGCGATCAGGAAGTGATGCGTCAGGTTGATGGGCGCAGATTCAAAAGACATTCGCCAATTTTAACGGGTGAACCCGAAGCCCCCAGGCCGCCTGCGGGGCTCTGGAGCGTTGCGTGCCTGCCTGCGCACTCCGAAGCGAGGCTCAGAGGCGCGAGAGTGATTCGGTCGGCACGTCCGCCATGCTCATGCCGCCATCGTCCACCGCCAGCGCGCCGCCAGAAGCCAGGCGAAGGCGCAGCGTCACGTCGGTGCGGTTGTCCGCATAGGCCACGGCCTCGGTCGGCGCAATGGTTCCGGCTTCCACCAGGGCCAACAGGGATTGGTCGAAGCTGCACATGCCTTGCTCAACGCCCCGGATGATCGCGGTCTTGAGCTCATCGATCTGGCCCTTCTGGATCAGGTCGGCAATATAGGGGGTGAGCAGCATCACTTCGGTGGCAGGCACCAGGGTGCCGCGCAGGCTCTTGATCAGGCGCAGGCCCACGACAGCCCGCAGGCTGAGCGACAGGTCCATCAACAACTGCTGTTGGGCCGCTTCCGGAAAGAAGTTCAGGATGCGCCGCACGGCCTGGCTGGCGTTGTGCGCATGCAGGGTGGAGACGCACAGATGCCCCGACTGCGCGTAGTGCAGCGCGTGCTGCATGGTGGCGCGGTCGCGGATCTCGCCGATCATGATCACGCTGGGCGCCTCGCGCATCGCGCGGCGCAAGGCCTCGTCGTAGGACGCTGTGTCCAGCCCCACCTCGCGCTGGGTCACCAGGGATTTCTTGTGGCTGTGCAGGTATTCAATGGGGTCCTCGATGGTGAGGATATGGCCTTCGGCGTGCTGGTTGCGGTGGTCCAGCAGGGCTGCCAGCGTGGTGGTCTTGCCCGACCCGGCAGCACCCACCGTCAAGACGAGGCCCCCTTTGAGAAAGGCCTGCTGCTTGAGTATGGGCGGCAAACCCAGCTGGTCGAGCGAGGGGATGTGCGAAACCACGTGCCGCACCACCATGCCCACCTGCCCACGCTGCATATGGATGTTGAAGCGAAAGCGCTCATTGTCGGCCGTGGTGTACGACAGGTCGCACTCCATGGTGGCTTCGAACTCCTCGCGCTGCGCCTTGCGCATGACGGAGTAGGCCATGACCCGTATGTCGTCCGCGCTGAGCACCTGGCGGGAGATGGCCACGTACAAGCCTTGCCGCTTGACGGTGGGCGAAGCACCCGCCAGGAGAAACAGATCGGACGCGCCCTCCCGCGCAACCAGCGCCAGACAGGCTAGCAGGCGGCTGTCGCCCGTTGGTGAGGTGTTTTCCATCAATACCTCGCGGGAGTGAGCACGTCTGAACGCAGAGGTGGTTCAGGCGTGCGGGCAGCGCGGCATGCCGGGTCAGGCCTCGGCTGCTGCGGCTTCCAGCCGGGCGTAATGCTGAACCAAGCTCAGCAACTCTTCATCGGAGTACGGCTTGCCCAGATAGTGGTTCACGCCCAGCTCCATCGCATGCTCACGGTGCTTTTCGGCGATCCGCGAGGTGATCATGATGATGGGCAGGTCGCGCAATGCGCCATCGGCCCGGATGTTGCGCGCCAGGTCGAAGCCGTCCATGCGCGGCATTTCGATGTCGGAGAGCACCACGGTCGGGCGCTCCTCCTGCAGTCGCTCCAGGGCCTGCAGGCCATCGGCGGCCAAGGCCACGCGGTAGCCTTCGCGCTGGAGCAGGCGCTGCGTGACGCGTCGCACGGTGATCGAGTCGTCCACCACCAGCACCAGCGGCACCTGGCTCGTACCAGCCAGCTGTGGCGACACCACACTCTTGCCCGCGCTGGTGCCGTCGGACTCCAGCACGGGTGGCACACCCGCATGGGCAGCGCGCACCTGGTCACCATACACCGTGGACAGCGCCACGGGGTTATAGATCAGCACCACAGCGCCCGACGCCAACACCGACATGCCGGCCAGGCCAGGCAGACGGGACAGCTGCGGGCCCAGGTTCTTCACCACCACTTCCTGGTTACCCAGCACTTCGTCCACGTGCATCGCGATACGCTGCGAGGCGCTGCGGAAGATCACAACGGGGCGCGTCTTGGCAGAAGGCTCGGTGCTGCGGGCCGAGGCCTGCAGCAAGGCACCGGCCCAGAAGAACGGCAGTTTTTCCGTGCCGTCATCGAAGGTGCCCGTGCTGTAAGCCTCTTCCAGGTCCTGCGCCGAGGTACGGCGCACGATTTCAACCACGTTGGCGGGCACGCCAATCGCCAGGTCACCGGCGCGCAGCATCACCACCTGCGTCACGGCCGTGGTCAATGGCAACACCATGCGGAAAGCAGCGCCCTTGCCCGTTTCAGTCGATGTCTCGATGCGACCGCCCAGGGCGTTGATCTCGGAGCGCACCACGTCCATGCCGATACCGCGCCCTGCCAGCCCCGTCACCTCGGAGGCGGTGGAGAAGCCGGGCATGAAGATCAGGTTGGCGACTTCGGCGTCGCTGAGCTCTGCATCGGGCGCCATGATGCCCTGCGCTAGCGCCTTCTCGCGGATGCGGGGCAGGTTGAGGCCCGCGCCGTCGTCGCGGAACTCCACCGACACGTCGTTACCTTCGTGGTGCAGGTCCACCGTGATGGTGCCCGAGGCGGGCTTGCCCGCAGCGGTGCGCACCTGAGGATCTTCGATACCGTGGGCCACACAATTGCGCAGCAAATGCTCGAAGGCAGGCGTCATGCGGTCCAGCACACCACGGTCCATTTCAATGGAGCCACCGGTAATGTCCAGCTTGATTTGCTTGCCCGTTTCCTTGGAGGCCTGGCGCACCACAGCGTACAGGCGCTCGGCGATGCCCTCGAACTCCACCATGCGGGTACGCAGCAGGTCGCGCTGCAGTTCACGGGCCTGGCGACCTTGCGAGATCAGATCGTCTTCGGCGCCTTCCATGGCACGTTGCAGATTGCGCTGCACCGTGGCCACGTCATTCACCGATTCCGCCATCATGCGCGTGAGCTCCTGCACACGGGTGAAGCGGTCGAACTCCAGCGGGTCAAAGCCGACAGCGGAGTCCTTGGACAGCGCCAGACGCGACTGCATCTGCGATTCTGCCTGTACTTCGATGTCGCGCAGTTGCTGACGCAGCTTGTCCAGGTTGCCCGAGAGATCGGCTAGCGAGCCGCGGAATTGGCCGAGTCGCGCGTCCAGACGTGAGCGGCTGATCATCACCTCGCCCGCCTGGTTCACCAGACGGTCCAGCAACTGGGCACGCACACGCACCGACTGATTGGCGGCCGCGCGCAGTGGTGCCAGTTGCGCTGGCGCAGGCAGGCGCACTGCCGGGGCCCCGGCACTGGGCAGCGGTGCGGCAGCGGGAGCAGCCTGGCTGATGGCCGTCGCAGTGGGTGATGCCAAGGGTGCTGCAGCCGGTGCACTGGTGCGACCGGGTGCAACCGGCGGCGACACCAGTGCGTCGCCGCCTTGCCCGATCGCACGCAATGCGTCGAAGTTGGCCTGCAAACCGTCGAAGTTGACCTGCAATGGCTCAATCTGGTCCGTCGTGACCGTTTCAGCATCCAGGTGCTCAATGGCCGACTCCAGACGGTGCGCCATTTCGCCCAGGCGCATGGCACCTGCGAGACGGGCACTGCCCTTGAGGGTGTGCAGGGCGCGAAGCACTTCACTGCGCGCGCCCATGTTGTCGGGACGGGATGACCATTGGCGCAAAGCGCCACCCAGCTGGGGCAGCAGTTCGGCAGCTTCTTCCTCGAAGATAGGAAACAGGTCCGGATCGATAACGTCCACCACATCGATGTCGTCGTCCACATCGGACGACATCGCCACAGCGTGCGCAATCGCATCGTCAATCAACTGATCCTGATCGCGGGTCACCACGGACAAGGCGGGTGCCACATGACCCTGGGGAACAATCTCAGGTTCGGGGACCAGTGTCGCTTCGGCAAAGGCCACCGGCTCGTCCATGGGCTCGTGCGGCGTGATGGTGTCCGCAGCCGTGGGGGTCGCTGACTCCACCGGGAACGCCTCCGCGGCGTCCTCTTCGGGCGGTGTCAGGGTGCTTTCCACCTCGGTTTCCAGGACCTGGCGCAACTGCTCCAGCACCTCCTGGCTGGGCTCCTTGAGGAAGCCCGCGGCAAACTGGTGCAGCAAGCGTCGGATGTCTTCCGCCGCTGCCAAGAAAGCCTGGGCCTGCTCCTCGGTTCCACCCGATTGGAACTGCACATGCTGCAGCGCGTGCTCCAGCGTGCGCGCCATATCAGACAGCGCGGAGAAACCCACCGTGGCGGAGCTACCGGCCAAGGAGTGCGACAGCGCCACCGCCGTGTCAGGCAGGGGCTCATGCAACTCCAGTGCCCACTCCTGCAAAGCAGTCACCAAGCGGCGAGACCACTCATCCGCCTCGTTCAGATAAACGTTGTACAGCGGCAGGGGAATGCGCAGTGATTCGATAACCTTCACGGCTTCGTCGGTGACAACATCCTCCTGGACCAGCGATTCGACGACTGGATCGGAAGCGGCCTCGACGGCTGGCTCCGCTTCGCCAGCGTCCAGCAGTTTTTCCAGCTCTGCGAAATCCTGCGCTTCCAGGAATTCGACAGCTTCCACTGTCTCCACCGACGGTATTGCTGTCGCCTCTTCCTCCAGAGCTACGACAGCAGGCTCGTCCAACATGGGCGCAGCCAAGGGCTCAGGATCCGGCAGTTCCAGATCCAGCACGAAATCGGCGCTGGAAGGGTCAAGGGTAGAAACTTCTGCAGCAGCGGACTCATTCAGTGCTGCACTGAACACGGAGAAGTCGATCTCCTGGACCACATCGGGCGTGGCCACCACTTCTTCGGGGGCATGCTCAGATATCTCGGTGGCCTCGAAGTCGGGGACCGCCAATTCTTCTTCGACCGCTGGCGGCAATGCTTCGGCAACCGCCTGAACCGCTTCCACGGGTGTCTCCTCGGACACTGGCAGCTCCAGCAGGGCAGGAGCCGCCAGATCGAGGCCAGCAACCTCCGGCGCGGCGCCATCCGCAGAGGGTACCGCCAGGGGCAGCAAGGTGCCGTCCGCGCGCATCATCTCCGCAGACTTGCGGAATGCCTCGGGCTGCCAACCAGCATGCTGACCCGCAGCAATGTCATCTGCCCAGCGATTGAATGCCTGCAAGGCATCCGACGACAACGTGAGCAGGCCCGGTTGCATGGGCTTTTGCTCTGCAAGCCAGGCGTTGAGCAACTGTTCCAGCGACCAGGCAGCTTCGCCAAAATCATTCAGCCCCACCATGCGGGAGCTGCCCTTGAGCGTATGGAAGGCACGGCGCAGCGTGGTTTGCTCACTGAGATTGCCCGGCTCTTCATTGAGCACATCAATGGCTGCAAGGCCATTGACCACCACTTCCCGCGCTTCTTCCAGAAACACTTCGAGCAGTTCGTCCTCAACGGCAGGGGCTACCGCTGCCGCAGCGGGAGCCGGT
>DAIQRN010000047.1:6514-10869 GCA_036786185.1 Acidovorax sp.
CCGGTGCCGGTGCCGCCAACACATTGATTGACGGGGCAAGGACAGCGGGTTCGGCGGGCGCAGAAACAGCGGGGACATCCGGCAAAAATGGCAGGGAGCCAAAGTCCGTGGGTTCGCTGAGTGCTTCCTGCTCAGGAAAGCGCGGCAGCACGTCCGGCACGGGTATGGCGGATCGCTCCTCCAACTTGACTGGGGCCTCGGTCATCGCGTCGGATTCGCGCGGACGCGTCTTGCCCGTCAGGATGCGCAGCTCGCCCAGATCCTCGTCGTACACGAACAGCTTGCGCGCCATGGTGCGCTGGTAGCTGAGCATGTCGATCAGGAAACCCAGTGCACCGAGACTGTTGCCCAGCTTTTCGAAGACGCCCTGGCGATCATCTTCGGGCACCTCATTGATCAGCAGGCGCTCCACCGTGTCGCGCATGCGCACCACGGCCAACGACGCCTGATCGAGACCCAAAACCGACAGCACGCCGCGCATCTGCGCCAGATGCCCGGGGACTGTGGCCAAAATGGCCATGTCCTGCGGATTGCGGAAGAATTGGTCCAGCGCTTTCTCAACTTCACCGAGCGTGGAGCGCAGTTCGTCCACCACGCTGCCCATGGTCTGGTTGTCACTGACTCGGCGATACAGCTCCTCCATCCACTGCTCAAGCGGTTCCGGCTCTGCACCAGCCCCGACTGCATCCAGGCGCTCGGCAAGGCGGGTCGCCCGGGCAGCCATGTGCTCATCGCCCGCATCCAGCTCTTCAAATGCAGCCTGCAGGTACAGCACCGATGTCGCCACCTCCATCGCGAGAGCTGCCGATGGAGGCTCGCCGGAACGGGTGGTTGACTCCACGGCGCGCGTCAGCGCCTGGGCCAGGTTCTCGCTACCGGGGTGCAGCTTGCGCAAGGAGTCACAAACCAGGCTGAACTGGTCCGCCGCAGGCTTGAGCTTGTTACGATCACCCCCCGCTAGACCCGACCAGGTCTCCGTGGCTGCCGCAATGCGCTTGCGTGCCTGTGCCAGCATGGCAGGATCAAAACGGCCAAAGCGCGCCGTTTCGTAGTCAACCGGCTTGAAGCGGTCCAGTGAGAAGGCTTGGCGCACCGCGAGCAGCGATGGCACCTGCTCTGCCGCTGTATCCGCAGGTTTGGCCTGCGAGCAGAAGAACAGCAGATCCTGGACAAGGCGATCGGCAATGCTCGCATCACCTTTGGCCAGCGCTGCGTATTGCATCAACACGCGCGAGGCAACGCGCTTCACATACACGTCCGGGGGCAGCAACCCAGAACCGAAGGCTTCAAAGAAACCTGCACAGATCTTCCAGAAAGCCCTTGACTGACGGTCGGGCTGGGCCACCACAAAGCCCAGACAGGTATCCCGCAGGCTCAGGGCCGCACTCAGATCACCCGATTTGACGATCCGCAGAACAGCGGAATCTAGGCGCGCGCGGGCATCGGGGCCATACTGCAGCGCAGGCACGGCAACCGTGCCTTCGGGCTCACGAAAGCGGCGCTCCACCGGCCACAGGTCGGCTGGATGCACGCGATCAGCACCCGCCAGCGCCTGGACATCGCGGTACTGCGGGAACAGCGCTACGGGCGATGCGGCCTTGCCAGCCAGCACCGTCTCCAGATATTCGATCAGCGCAAAGCTGGCGCGCTCAATCACAGCGGCAGCATCGTCGCTGCAGGTTTCTGGCCGTTGCACAAATTTTTGTACGGCGGATTCCATGGCTCGCAGAACCAGCGCAGGTGGGCCCATGCCCACCATTTCCAGCGCACCGCAAGCCTGGTGCAGTTGCTGGCGTGCTATGCGCAAGGACCCTGCATCCAGGGCTGCAAGATCTGATTCGCGAGCGACTTCGGCGTCCCGTACAAAGCGGCGCATGGCCTTGACAGCACCGTCCAGCGATTTCCGCAGTTCGTCCAGCACCCAAGCCAAAGGCCCCAGATCCTGATCCCCCTGGGACCAGTCTGCAGCCGATGCATTGTTGACATCCATAGATGACATGTATTCGTCCCCGGCCGCTATGAGCCAGCTGGTTGATGACTAACTGCTACGCGTCAGGCGATCTTGAAACGGGCCACCGATTGGCGCAGTTCCTCAGCCATGTGCGAGAGCTCGCGCACCTGCTGCGCCGTGGTACGGGTACCCTCACCCGTTTGCTCGGTCACCGCAAAAATGTGCTGGATGTTGTCGGCCACCTCGTTGGCCAAAACAGCTTCCTTGGACGTCGAAGACGAAATCTGCTCAATCAGTTCAGCAAGGCGGCGCGACACCCGGTCAATCTCGGTCAGTGCAGTACCGGCACTGTCGGACAGGCGTGCCCCTTCCACCACACCCTGCGTGGAACGTTCCATAGCAGCCACGGCATCCTGCGTGTCGGTCTGAATGGCCTTCACCAGCGCCGAGATCTGGCGCGTGGCGTCTGCGGAACGTTCAGCAAGACGCTGCACTTCTTCCGCCACCACCGAGAAGCCGCGACCGGCTTCACCGGCGGACGCGGCCTGGATGGCGGCGTTCAGAGCCAGCACGTTCGTTTGCTCGGTAATGTCGGAAATCAGCTCGGTGATTTCACCAATCTCCTGCGACGATTCGCCCAGGCGCTTGATCCGCTTGGAGGTGTCCTGGATCTGGTCGCGGATGGAGTTCATACCGCCGATGGCGTTCTGCACGGCCTGCAGACCGGAGTCAGCCGCTTGCAGCGACTGGCGAGCCACCGTAGCGGATTCTTGGGCTTGCGTGGACACCTCGTTAATACGGGTCGCCATATCCAGAACGGAGCGACCGGTTTCGCGAATTTCGCGCAGTTGCTCAGTCGATGCGGCCAGCAGCTCGGTCGAGGTGCTGTCCACCTGGGCCGTCGTCTGTGCCACACGAGCAACCGTGTTCTGCACGCTGCCCACCAGTTGGCGCAGCTCTTCCACCGTGTAGTTCACCGAGTCGGCAATGGCGCCCGTAATGTCCTCGGTCACGGTGGCTTCTTGCGTCAAGTCACCTTCAGCGACCGACTGCAGCTCGTTCATCAGACGCAAAATGGCAGCCTGGTTGGCGTCGTTGACGCGCTTGGCTTCCTGCTCTTGGCGCTTGGCGTCTCGTTGCTGCATTTCAGCAGAGGCCTGGCGGCCCCGGCTGTCCAGCAGTTGCACGCGCGAGATACCCACACCGCAAAAAATCACGAACAAGCCGGCGAGGGCCAGCGCAGCCAGTTGGCCACCACTCACACCCGTCTGTGCAGACAGCTTGGACTGCAGGCCTTCCAGTTGGCGGCGCAGTGGCTCACTGTCGGCGTTGATGGCGGATTGCGCTTCACGGGCAGATACCAGACCTTGCAGGTTGCCCAGAATGGCACTGGCTTGCATGCGGGTTTGCTCATAGAGCTTGATGAGCGCCTCCAGTTGTTCGCGGGTCTGGGCATCCTTGGTGGCCGCCAGGCGCAACTCTGGGCTGCCGTCCAGCAGGCCCTGAGCGATTTCCTTGAAGGAGTTCAAGTCCTTGCCCAGCAGGAACACGGCTTCGGGGCTCACGCCTTCCATGGTCTGGAATTCATTGGCAGACTTACCGATACGCTGGGTCAACATCACCAGCTGGCCAGCGGCAGAGATTTCAGCCGCCGGTGCGTTCTGCTGGAGCTTCAGCGAGGACACCGTTTCCGCGATTTCCAGCAGATCGGACGACTGGCGGTTGATGGTGCGCAGAGCGTCGCCCACCTGGGTCAGGATTTTCTGCTGGCCCATCACCACGCTAGCGTTACGCTCCGCGCGCTCCATCAACGGCGTCACGGCATCCAGCTCTGGCTTGTAGGGTTCGCCCAAGGACTGCACATTCAGCTCGGCATCGCCTGCATTGAGCGCGCGCACGTTGCGCGCCAACACGCCCGAGCTTTCCACCACATCCGGAAACGCTTGCGGGCTACCCACCAGTGCCTGGGACACCGACTTGGCAAGACGCTGCGACTGCATCAGCGACTGACCCGTAGCGGCCAACTGCTGCGCCGACCGGTCCGCTTGCTGGAGCACCCAGAATGCGATGGCAGCCAGCACCAACACCCCCACCAGCAGCAGAATCAGCAAACGGCCCTGGTGCGATGCAGCGGTTGCACGGCCCAGCAAGGGCAGGGAGATCAGGTCTTCCTCGAACTCCGGAGCCGTCAGCTCCGGGGTATAGCCATCGGGGTCGCCCTGCACACTGTTCATGCCTTCCGACTGGTACTGCGCGCCATCCAGCGAGCCGGTGACCAGCAGATCCCGCCCGTCATCGGCAACGCCGGCAGTCGCGCCGCCCTCTGGCGTGGCAGGGTTCCGGTTGAATAGTTTTCCAAATTGATTGACGACGGACATGGTGCAGCCTTACAGAAAAACTCAAG
>DAIQRN010000466.1:0-2628 GCA_036786185.1 Acidovorax sp.
AGCCCCGCGCCGCCCCCCCAGGCCAGCGCCCGCCAAACCGACCGCCTGATCATCATTGCGCTGGACCCCGGCCACGGCGGCGAAGACCCCGGCGCCATCGGCCCCTCGGGCACGCGCGAGAAAGACGTAGTGCTCAAGGTCGCCCACCTGCTGCGCGACCGCATCAACGCCACCACCGTGGGTGGCAACCCCATGCGCGCCTTTCTCACGCGCGACGGCGACTACTTCGTACCCCTGGGCACCCGCGTGCAAAAGGCCCGGCGCGTGCAGGCCGACCTGTTCGTCAGCATCCATGCCGACGCCTTCACCACCCCCGCCGCGCGCGGCGCCAGCGTATTTGCGCTGAGCCAGAGCGGTGCGTCCAGCAGCGCCGCGCGCTGGCTGGCCAACAAGGAAAACCAGGCCGACCTGGTGGGCGGCCTCAATGTGCGCGCCAAGGACCGCCACGTGCAAAGCGCCCTGCTGGACATGAGCACCACGGCGCAGATCAACGACAGCCTCAAGCTGGGCAGCGTGCTGCTGGGCGAGATCGGCGGCATGGCCAAGCTGCACAAGCCGCGCGTGGAGCAGGCGGGATTTGCCGTACTCAAGGCGCCGGACATCCCCAGCGTGCTGGTGGAAACCGCCTTCATCAGCAACCCCGAGGAAGAAAAGCGCCTGCGCAGCAGCGCCTACCAGGAAAAGCTGGCCGACGCGCTGATGCGCGGCATCACGCGCTACTTTGCCAAGAACCCCCCTCTGGCGCGCAGCCGCTCGGTGTGAGACCCTTGGGGTTCCCGCGACCCTGCAAG
This sequence comes from Acidovorax sp., assembly GCA_036786185.1. Taxonomy (GTDB): domain Bacteria; phylum Pseudomonadota; class Gammaproteobacteria; order Burkholderiales; family Burkholderiaceae_C; genus Acidovorax. The sequence continues at coordinate 792 of DAIQRN010000466.1, forward strand.
GTACAAGGAGACACACCATGGCCCTCCCCCACGCACAATCCGGCCAGATCGTCAGCGTCCGCCCCCTGGGCGATCAGCTGGCCACCGCCACCAGTTCAGCCATCCTCAAGGCCGGGCAGCTCGAAGTGATTCGCGTCGTCCTGCCCGCTGGCAAAACCATGAAGGAGCACCAGACACCTGGCGAGGTCACCGTGCAGTGCATCGAAGGCGTGGTGGAATTCGTGAGCGAAAGCAACGCGACCCAGCAACTGCGCGCGGGCGACTTCGTGCACCTGGAGCCGCGTGCGCTGCATTCGCTCAAGGCGATGCAGCCCGCGTCCCTGCTGGTCACCATCTGCCTGCAGGCGGGGTGAGCGGGCGCGCTGTCCTACAGGCGGCGCACCCGGCGGCCTACGCCCGGCCCGCAGCGCAGGGGCCACAGTAGAGCCATGAGCCGGGGCTCGGGGCATTTGCCTCTGAGCCACCCGGCCGCACGAAAGGACTCTTGCCATGATGACCCTGCGCCACATCCTGATTGCCACCACCTGCACCGCCGCACTGGCCCTGGGCGGCTGTGCCTCCAACCCCACCGACGCCCAGGTCGGCACCGGCGTGGGCGCCGTTGTCGGCGGGGCCGCGGGCCACGCCATCTTTGGCGGCCCGGTGGGCACCATTGGCGGCGCCGCAGCAGGCGCCCTGGTGGGCCATGAACTCGGCGAAGACCGCGACCAGCGCCGCCGCTCCAACCGCCGTTAAGCACGGTTGAAATTCAAATCAAAATGGCTGCCAGCGCTTATACAGAAAGCGCTGGCAGCTTCTTTTTTTATAGCGTCTGCTGGGCCTGCCGCCCCGCGCGCCAGGCGCCAAGGATGGCGATCAGGCCGGGGATGAAGATCATGGCCCAGATGATCTTGTCCAGGTGCTTTTGCACCCAGGCAAAGTTGCCAAAGAAGTAGCCTGCGGTGCAAATGCCCAGCACCCACAGCAGCGCACCGCCCACGTTGTACGCCGTGAACTTGCCCCGGCCCATTTCGGCCACGCCCGCTACAAAAGGCGCAAAGGTGCGAATGAAGGGCATGAAGCGCGCCATGATGATGGTGATGCCGCCATAGCGCTCGTAAAACGCGTGCGCCTGGTCAAAGGCGCGGCGGTTGAACCAGCGCGAGTTCTCCCACTGGAACACCTTGGGACCAAAGTACCGGCCTATGGAGTAATTGCACTGGTCGCCCAGAATGGCCGCCGCAATCAGCACCGCGCAGGCGATGGGAAAGCTCATCATCCCCGCTCCGCACAGCGCCCCCACGATGAACAGCAGCGAGTCGCCCGGCAAAAAGGGCATGACAACCACGCCCGTTTCCACAAACACGATCAGGAACAGCAACGCATAGACCCAAGGGCCGTAGGCCTGCACAAAGGCTTCGAGGTACTTGTCCACGTGCAGGATGAAGTCGATAAGGTAGGTAACAAGTTCCATGGGCAAAGGATGAAGGAGATCGGCAGCGGGGCATTATCCCCAGCGCGCCATTCCCTAAAATCCGGGCGGTGAACACACCTGCCCCCGCCTCCACCCGCCGCCCCATTCGCGACCTGCCCGACGAACTCATCAGCCAGATCGCGGCTGGCGAGGTGGTCGAGCGCCCCGCCTCCGTGGTGCGCGAGCTGGTGGACAACGCCCTGGACGCCGGGGCCACGCAGATCACCGTGCGTCTGCTCGCTGGCGGCGTGCGCCTGATCGCGGTGGAAGACGACGGCGGCGGCATTCCACAAGACGAACTGCCCGTGGCCCTGCGCCGCCACGCCACGAGCAAGATCACCAACCTGAACGACCTGGAAACCGTGGCCACCATGGGCTTTCGGG
>DAIQRN010000467.1:0-2625 GCA_036786185.1 Acidovorax sp.
CCACCAGGCACCAAAATTCGTAGATATTCGCATTGCAAACAACTGTTATTTGCATGCACTGCAATAGTTGCTTGCTTTGCAGGTGCAACGATATACGAGGTGAAGGACATGACAGAAACGATTGACCACGGCACGTTGTTCCGGCTTGTGGAAGCGGGTGCGGTCAGCGGTATCCACATCGTTGCCCAGCCTGGCGGATGGGCCGTGACGGTGAAGTACGGAACGCACGAGCGCCCTTTGGCGGCGCAGCGCAGCCGACAAGTGCGGCTGTTCCGCAGGTTCGAGACCTTGGTCGCCTATCTCAAGGAGGTGGGCATTACCCAATTCGATGTCGATGCGGCCAATTTCGATCCGCAGGCAACCAGGCGCATTCGACCGGATCGTTCCGATGCGTTGAAACGCACCCACGAAGCCGCAGCCTATGACAACTGGTTCCGCGCGCAGGTGCAGGCCAGTCTTAACGACCCACGCCCGAGCATCCCTGACACTGAAGTGAAAGCCCATTTTGTCGCCAAGCGCGATGCCTTGCGCAAACGGACGGGGATGGCATGAGGCTTGTCTGGCGACCCATGGCCATGGCTGACCGGGATCGAATTTTTGACTACATTGCCAAGGACAACCCCGCAGCCGCCCTGGCATTGGACGAGGCGTTTGAAGCCCAGGCAGACAACGCAGCACGGAGCCCCAAGCTCTACAAACCGGGGCGGGTGCCTGGAACCCGTGAGCTCGTGGTGCGCCCCAACTACATCCTGATCTCCCAGGTCAACGAGGAGAGCAGCACGTTGTGCGTGCTGCGCGTGCTCCATGCGGCACAGCAATGGCCGAGCTGATGGACATTTGTGGTTGCGCGTTACCATGCCATCGCCATGACAGCCGACCACACGCCCCCCATCACCCAAGCGCTTGGGCTCGCCGCCCAGGCGCTTTTTCTATCCAGTCCCAACCCGCGCGTGGGCTGCGTGATCACCGCGCCTGATGGCCGGGTGCTGGGCGAGGGCTTCACCCAGCAGGTGGGCGGTCCGCATGCCGAGGTGGTGGCGCTGCGTGCGGCGCAGGCCGCCGGGCACGATGTGCGCGGCGCAACCGCCTATGTCACGCTGGAGCCCTGCGCGCACCAGGGGCGCACGGGGCCGTGCTGCGATGCGCTGATTGCGGCGGGCATTGGCAAGGTGGTGGCTTCGCTCGAAGACCCAAACCCGCTGGTGGCCGGCCAGGGCTTTGCGCGGCTGCGCGCTGCAGGCGTGGCGGTGGAGGTGGGGCCGGGCGCGGCAGCAGCGCGCGAACTGAATATTGGCTTTTTTAGCCGCATGGTGCGCGGCACGCCGTGGGTGCGGCTGAAGGTGGCCGCTTCGCTCGATGGCACCACGGCGCTGCACAACGGCGCCAGCCAGTGGATTACCTCGGCAGCCGCGCGCGCCGACGGCCATGCCTGGCGCGCGCGGGCCTGTGCGGTGCTCACCGGCATTGGCACGGTGCTGGCCGACAACCCGGTGCTCAACGTACGCGAGCTGACCACGCCACGCCAGCCGCAGTTGGTCGTGCTGGACAGCCATTTGCAGACGCCGCCCGATGCTTCTCTTTTCATAGCTGATCGCGCTTGCATCATCTACGCTGCGGGCCCTTTGGATGCTGAATTTTCGGCCCGCAAGGCGGTATTGGAGGCACGCGGCGCCACGGTGGTGCATCTGCCGGGCGCGGACGGCAGGGTCGATCTGCCCGCCCTGCTGCGCGACCTGGCAGCGCGCGGCGTGAACGAATTGCATGTCGAGGCGGGCCACCGGCTCAATGGCGCGCTGGTGCGCGCAGGGCTGGTGGACGAATGGCTGCTCTACCTGGCCCCGACGCTGCTCGGCCCCGGGCGGGGCATGGCCGATATGGGTCCACTGGATACCCTGGCGCAGAGGCTGGCGCTGGAGTTCCAGGGCGTGGAGCGCGTCGGACCCGACCTGCGCATCCTCGCCCGGGTCAAGGGCCGCGACCAGTTCTGAGAGCGGCAAACCCTGCCACAATCCACGCCATGTTTACAGGAATCATCACCGGCATGGGGCAGATTTCCGCCGTGCAACCCCTTGGCGACACGGCCGCGCACGGCAAGCGGCTGGTCATCACGCCCCCTGCGGGCTACCTTGACGATGTGGGCCTGGGCGACAGCATTGCACTCAATGGGGCGTGCATGACGGTGACCACCCTGTCGCCTGACACCCGGCAATTCACGGTGGATATTTCGGCAGAGTCGCTGCTGAAAACCACGGGGCTGGACACCCCAGGGCCCATCAATATGGAAAAGGCGCTGCGTGCCAACGACCGCCTGGGAGGGCATCTGGTGTCGGGGCATGTGGATGGGCTGGGCCAGGTGACGCACTTTGCCCAAGTGGGCGAAAGCTGGGAGTTGCGCATCATGGCGCCCCGTGATTTGGGGCGCTACCTGGCTTACAAGGGTTCGATCACGGTGAACGGCGTGAGCTTGACGGTGAACCGAATTGCCGACTCTGCCGATGGCTGTGAGGTCAGCATCAACCTGATTCCGCACACGGTGGAAAACACGGCGCTGGGCACGCTGAAGGCGGGCAGCCGTGTGAACCTGGAAATCGACCTGATTGCGCGCTATGTGGAGCGCATGGTGAC
>DAIQRN010000048.1:0-10861 GCA_036786185.1 Acidovorax sp.
CCAGGCTGGCGTTGCGCATGATCTGGTATTCCTTGTCGGTCAGCGTCTGCGCGGGCGCCACGGTGATGGAGTCGCCGGTGTGCACGCCCATGGGGTCGAGGTTCTCGATGGAGCAGATGATGATGCAGTTGTCCGCCTTGTCGCGGACCACTTCCATCTCGTACTCCTTCCAGCCCAGCAGCGACTCTTCGATGAGCAGCTCGTTGGTGGGCGAGGCTTCGAGGCCGCGCTTGCAGATGGTCTCGAACTCTTCGGGGTTGTAGGCAATGCCGCCGCCCGTGCCGCCCAGCGTGAAGCTCGGGCGGATGACGGTGGGGAAGCCCACGTTCTTTTGCACGGCCCAGGCCTCGTCCATGCTGTGGGCGATGCCCGAACGCGCCGACCCCAGGCCGATGCGCGTCATTGCGTCCTTGAACTTCAGGCGGTCTTCCGCCTTGTCGATGGCCTCGGGCGTGGCGCCGATCAGCTCCACCTTGTACTTGTGCAAAACCCCGTTGCGCCACAGGTCCAGCGCGCAGTTCAGCGCGGTCTGGCCGCCCATGGTGGGCAGGATGGCGTCGGGACGCTCCTTGGCGATGATCTTCTCGACCGTCTGCCAGGTGATGGGCTCGATGTAGGTGACGTCGGCGGTGGCCGGGTCGGTCATGATCGTCGCGGGGTTGCTGTTGATCAGGATGACCTTGTAGCCCTCTTCGCGCAGGGCCTTGCAGGCCTGCACGCCGGAGTAGTCGAACTCGCAGGCCTGGCCGATGATGATCGGGCCAGCGCCAATGATGAGGATGCTTTTGATGTCTGTGCGTTTTGGCATGGTGCGTCGATCAGTCGATCGTGGGTTCGGCAGGAGGGGCGTCGATTGCGGGGCGTCTTGCGGTCAGCTTGGCCAGCAGCGCCTCGGCGCGTTCCGGGGGAAGGTTTTTCTGCATCAGCTGCAGCAGGCCGTCCCCCTGGATCAGCGGGCGCAGGACCTCTTCTTCCGCGTCATAGAAAGTCACTTCCCATTCCTGCAGCAACTCGGCAAACGCTGCGTCGTCCAGGGTCTTGCCCTTGGCCACGAGCGTGACCAGGGGCATGGCCTTGTTTTCGACGAAAGCCTTCTTGTAGGGCTTTTGCGCCCAGCGCTCCGTGAACCACTCGCGGTGGGGCGAGGGCAGCGTCAGGACGCGCTTGTGGATCGCCTTTTCCAGCGTTGCCAAGGGGAAGCTGAACAGTTTCATGGCGCTGTTCCCTCCACTCAGGCCGCCTTGGCCGCGCGCATGGCGTCGGTGAAGCGGTCGAAAAGGTAGGCGATATCGTGCGGGCCGGGCGATGCCTCGGGGTGGCCCTGGAAGCAGAAGGCCGGCTTGTCCTTGTGCGCCAGGCCCTGCAGCGTGCCGTCGAACAGGCTCACGTGCGTGGCGCGCAGGTGGGCGGGCAGCGAGGCCATGTCCACCGCAAAGCCGTGGTTCTGGCTGGTGATGCTGACGCGGCCCGAGTCCAGGTCCTTCACGGGATGGTTGGCGCCGTGGTGGCTGTTGGCCATCTTGAAGGTCTTGGCGCCCGCAGCCAGGGCCATGATCTGGTGGCCCAGGCAAATGCCGAAGGTGGGCATGCCGCTGTCCACGATGGTGCGGGTGGCTGCGATGGCGTAGTCGCAGGGCTCTGGGTCGCCAGGGCCGTTGGAGAGAAAAACGCCGTCCGGCTTCATGGCCAGCACGTCGGTCGCAGGCGTCTGCGCGGGCACCACGGTCACCCGAACGCCGCGAGATGCCAGCATGCGCAGGATGTTGAGCTTCACGCCGAAGTCGTACGCCACCACGTGGAACTGCGGCGCGTCGAGCTTGCCGTAGCCCTGGCCCAGCACCCACTCGGTCTCGGTCCATTCGTAGGCCGTCTTGGTGGATACCACCTTGGCCAGGTCCAGGCCTGCCATGCTGGGGGCTGCCTTGGCCGCCGCCAGCGCTTCGTCGATCAGCGCCTGCGTCACGCTCTGGCCGGGCGCCAGGCCGATGATGGCGCCGTTCTGCGCGCCCTTGTCGCGCAGCAGGCGGGTGAGCTTGCGGGTGTCGATGTTGGCAATGGCCACGGTGCGCTGGCGCACGAGGTACTGCGACAGCGTTTCGGTGGAGCGGAAGTTGCTGGCCAGGAGGGGCAGGTCCTTGATGACCAGGCCCGCAGCATGGACCTTGTCGGCTTCGATGTCCTCGGGGTTGACGCCGTAGTTGCCGATGTGCGGACACGTCAGGGTGACGATCTGCTGGCAATAGCTGGGGTCGGTGAGGATTTCCTGGTAGCCGGTGAGAGCGGTGTTGAACACCACCTCGCCGACGGTGGTGCCCACATCTGCCGATGCTGCACCAATCGAGTTGCCGATAAAGACCGTGCCGTCTGCGAGCGCCAGGATGGCGGGCGGGAAACTTCCCTTGAGAGACAAAAGCACTGGGTTCTCCGGATGGTTACGGTCGCCCGGCGCCTGCAGTCCACCCACACATGACGTGCGCAAGTGCCGGCGGCTGCTCTCAGATAGGTTGTTGCTTTGGGTGCGATCGGGCGACGCTGTTGCGAGAAAAGCTCCCGATTATACCTCCGGTCGCCCGTCCCAAGGTCTATGCAATCCGTGCATACCCTCGCACCTCGGAACGTTTTGATGTTCTCAGCGCGCGGCGCCGCTGGCGTGCAGGCAAATGGCGGCAGCGGCGGCGACGTTCAGCGACTCCTCCCCGCCCGGCTGCGCAATGCGGATGCGCTGCGCAGCCCTTTGCTCCAGTGCGGGTGATACGCCCTGCCCCTCATGTCCCAGCACCCAGGCGCAGGGCCAGGGCAGCGTGGCGCGGTGCAGCCAGTCGCCTTCGTGCACATGGGTGACCAGCAACGGCACCTGCAGGGTGTCCAGGTCTTGCGCGTCCAGCCCCTCCACGAGGTCCAGCCCAAAATGCGCGCCCATGCCGGCGCGCAGCACCTTGGGCGACCACAGGGCGGCGCTGCCCTTGATGGCCGCCACCTGCCGAAAGCCAAACGCCGAGGCGCTGCGCAGGATGGAGCCCACATTGCCCGCATCCTGCACCCGGTCCAGCACCACCGTTGCGGCCAGGGGGTTCAGTGCGGCGGGCGCCGCGAGGTCGAGGACGAAGCCCATCCGCGCGGGGGATTCCAGGGCGCTGATGTCCGTGAACAGCGCATCCGAAAGAACTACTGTTTTGATAGCTGCCAGCGCCCACTGGTCTTGCGCTAGAGGCCAAAAAGACTCTGAAAACACAGCCACAGCAGGCCGCTGATTGCGCTCCAGCGCTGCGCGGCACAGGTGATCGCCTTCCAGCCACACCCGCCCCTGCTTGCGGTAGGCCGCGCTGTCCTGCGCCAGGCGGCGCAAGTCCTTGACGAAGGCGTTGTCCCGAGAGTGGATGGCAGTGACGGACGGAGAAGTCATCGGGCAAGCAGGCTTTGGGCGACTGGCGCAAACGAGCGCCGGTGATGAATGCAGGCGCCGTGCTCACGCAACGCCGCCATGTGCAAGGCCGTGCCGTAGCCCTTGTGGCCGGCAAAGCCGTAGTGGGGAAATTCCTGGTCGATCTGCGCGCACCAGCGGTCGCGGTGCACTTTGGCCAGGATGGAGGCGGCCGAGATGGCCTGCACCAGGGCATCTCCCTTGACGATGGCCTCTGCGGGAATGTCAAGCCGCGGCAGGCGATTGCCGTCCACCAGCACCCGCACGGGCTTGAGCCGCAGGCCGGCCACGGCGCGCTGCATGGCCAGCATCGTGGCCTGCAGGATGTTCAGGCGGTCGATCTCTTCCACACTGGCTTCGGCAATTGCACAGCACAGCGCCTTGGCGCGGATCTCGTCATAGAGCTTCTCGCGCCGCGCGGCCGTGAGCTTCTTGGAGTCCGCCAGGCCCGCAATGGGATGAAGGTCGTCCAGGATGACGGCGGCAGCCACCACGGGGCCCGCCAGGGGCCCTCGGCCCGCCTCGTCCACCCCGGCGACAAGACCCGGGGGGTGCCAGGACAGGCAGGCCTGCTCAGGCGGCGGTGGCAAGGATTTTCTGGATCGCATCGGCTGCCAGTTGGGGGGTGTTGCGTTGCAGGCTTTCGTGCAGCGCGGTGAATCGCTGCTCCAGCGCCACGATGCGGGACGGATCATGGCGCCGCGCCTGCAGCCAATCCAGCGCAGCAGCGCTCAGGGCCTCGGGCGTGGCGGAGTCCTGGATCAGCTCCGGCACCACAAAATCACCGCACAGAATGTTGGGCAGCCCCACCCAGGGCTGCAGCTGCTTGCGGCGCATGAGCCACCAGCTGAGCGGGTGCATGTGGTAGGCAATGACCATGGGCCGCTTGAACAGCGCGGCCTCCAGCGTGGCGGTGCCGCTGGCGATCAGGGTGGCATCACAGGCGGCCAGCACGGTGTGGGACTGGCCCGCAACGATCTGCACCGCATCCTGCAGACCGCAGGACTGCACGATCTGCGCAATGCGGCCTTGCAGCGCAGGCACGGCGGGCACTACAAATTTAATAGCTGGTTGCGCTTGATGGATAAGCGCTGCAGCCTTAAAAAAGGGTTGGGCGATGTACTGCACCTCCGACAAGCGGCTGCCGGGCAGGATGGCCAGTACCTCGTCGGAATCCTGCAAACCCAGCTGGGCGCGGGCGGCTGCACGGTCCGGCACCATGGGGATCACGCCTGCCAGCGGATGGCCCACATAGGTCGCATCAATGCCATGCCGGGCCAGCAGTTCGGGCTCGAACGGAAAAATGCACAGCACATGGTCTGCGCTGCGGCGGATCTTCTCGACCCGATCGGCGCGCCAGGCCCAGATGGAGGGGCAGACAAAATGCACCGTCTTGATGCCTGCCGCCCGCAGGTCGGCCTCCAGCCCCAGGTTGAAGTCGGGCGCATCGACGCCAATGAACACGTCGGGCCGGGTCTGGAGCAGGTCCTCGCGCAACGCCTTGCGAATGCCCAGCAACTCGCGCAGGCGGCGCAGCACCTCCATGCTGTAGCCGTGCACGGCCAGCTTGTCACTGGGCCAGCGGGCCACAAAACCCCGGCGTGTCATTTGCGGCCCGCCAATGCCCGAAGCGGTCAGGGTGGGCCAATGGGCCTGCATGCCGTCGAGCAACAGGCCAGCGAGCAGATCGCCCGATGTCTCGCCCGCCACCATGGCGATGCGGGGGGAGGCTTTCATGTCAGGTCGCGTCAGCGGGCAATGCCGCGACGGGAGTTGGCCAGAAATTCCAGCACCAGGGCCACATCGGCCGTGGCTTCGGGGTGCGCCACCGGCAAGTCCGCAATGGCGGCGCGGGCCGCATCCAGGGTCAGCCCCTGGCGGTACATCAGGCGATGTATCTGCTTGATCACGGCAACGCGCTCGGAAGAGAAGCCCCGGCGGCGCAGCCCCTCCAGATTGAGGCCGCGCACGGCCAGCGGGTTGCCATCGACCATCATGAACGGGGGCACGTCCTGCGAGATATGGCTGGCAAATCCGGCCATCACATGGGCGCCTACCTTCACGAACTGATGAATGCCCGTCAGGCCGCCAATGATGGCCTGGTCCGCCACCTGCACATGGCCCGCCAGCGTGGCATTGTTGGCCAGGATGGTCTGGTTGCCCACCACGCAGTCATGCGCAATGTGCACGTAGGCCATGATCCAGTTGTCATGGCCGATGGTCGTCACGCCCTTGTCCTGGGTGGTGCCCAGGTTGAAGGTGCAGAACTCGCGGATGGTGTTGCGGTCGCCGATGACCAGCGCGGTGTCTTCCCCCGCGTACTTCTTGTCCTGCGGAGCCGCCCCCAGTGACACAAACTGAAAAATGCGGTTGTCGGCACCGATGGTCGTGCGGCCCTCGATCACGCAATGCGGCCCCACGGTGCTGCCCGGGCCGATCGCGACCTGCGGGCCAATCACCGTATAGGGTCCCACCGTGACGGAAGGGTCGATGCGCGCGCCGTCCGCAACGATGGCGGTAGGGTGGATGGTGCTCACGGTCCAGTCAGATCGATGGTTGGGCTCAGCCCACGCTGCGCATGGTGCACATCAGTTCGGCCTCGCAGGCTACTTCGTCGCCCACGCTGGCGATGCCCTTGAACTTCCAGATGCCACCGCGCACGCGGTCGATGGTGATGTGCAGCATCAACTGGTCGCCCGGCTCCACGGGGCGCTTGAAACGCGCGCCGTCAATGCCGACAAAGTAGTAGATGTTGTTCTCATCGGGCACCTTGCCCATGGCGTCAAAAGCCAGCAGACCGGCCGCCTGGGCCAGGGCTTCAAGGATCAGCACGCCGGGCATCACGGGACGCCCCGGGAAATGCCCGCCGAAATAAGGCTCGTTGAAGGTGACGTTCTTGACCGCCTTGATGTGCGTGTTGCTCTCCAGCTCGATCACCTTGTCCACCAGCAAAAAGGGGTAGCGGTGCGGCAGTTGCTTGAGAATTGCGTGGATATCCATCATCGAGTTGTTCTTCCGTTCAGGCTGCCTTGAGGGCCTGCTCCAGCGCCTTGATGCGCTCGCGCAAGCTGTGCAGTTGTTTGAGTGTCGCAGCGTTTTTTTCCCAGCGTGCATTGTCGTCGATGGGGAACATGCCGGTGTACTGGCCAGGCTGGCTGATGGAACGCGTGACCACGGTGGCCGCTGAAATGTGCACGTTGTCCGCCAGCGTGAGATGCCCCAGCACGATGGCGCCGCCGCCCACGGTGCAATGGGCGCCGATGGTCGCGCTGCCTGCCACGCCCACGCAGCCCGCCATGGCAGCGTGTTTGCCGATGTGCACGTTGTGGCCGATCTGGATCAGGTTGTCGAGCTTCACACCGTCTTCAATGACGGTGTCCTGCAGCGCACCCCGGTCAATGCAGGTGTTGGCCCCGATCTCCACATCGTTGCCAATGCGCACGGCCCCGAGCTGCTCGATCTTGACCCACTGCCCCTGCTCCGCCGCAAAACCGAAACCGTCGGCACCAATGACCACACCGGCATGCACGATGCAGCGATCACCAATATGGCAGTCCTCGCCCACCGTGACGCGGGATTTGAGTACCGTCCCAGCGCCCACGTGGGCACCGCGCTCCACCACGCACAGCGGGCCAATGGTGGCCGTGGCATGCACCTGCGCGCCTGGGTCCACCACGGCGCTGGGATGCACCCCGCCCTGCTGCGCAGGGGCTGTGTGCCGACGCCAGAGCTGGGTCGCCCGCGCGAAGTACACGTAGGGGTTGTCGGCCACGATGCACGCACCGCGCGCCAGCGCAACGTCACGCAAGTCAGGCGCCACAATGACACAGGCCGCCCGGGAGGCGGCCAGTTGCTGTTGGTAGCGCGGGTTGCTCAGAAAACTGAGATCTCCCGGCCCCGCAACCTCCAGTGGCGCGATGCGGGAGATGACGGTGTCGGCCACCGCCCCCCCCTCCAGCGAGCCACCGAGCGCATCGACGATGTGCCCGAGCCGCAAGCTCACGCTCTGCTGATCCCGCACCGCAGCTTACTTGCCTGCCGTGGCATTCAGCGCCTTGATCACCTTGTCGGTGATGTCGTGCTTGGGGTTGATATAGACGGCTTCCTGCAGAATCACGTCGTACTTTTCGGCCTCGGCCACCTGTTTGACGACCTTGTTCGCACGCTCCAGCACCTGGGAGAGTTCTTCATTCTTGCGGGTGCTCAGGTCTTCCTGGAATTCACGGCGCTTGCGCTGGAAATCGCGGTCTTGGTCCACCAACTGGCGCTGACGCGTGTTGCGCTGGCTTTCGGCCATGGTGGGGGCTTCGCGCTCGAATTTTTCACCTGCGGTCTTCAGGGTATTGCCCAGCTCCAGCAGCTCTTTTTCACGGCGTGCGAATTCCTGCTCCAGCTTGGCCTGGGCTGCCTTGGCCGTGTTGGCCTCGCGGAAGATGCGGTCGGTGTTGACGAAACCGGCCTTGAAGGACTCTTGCGCTTGCACAGGGGCTGCCACGGCAATCGTGCCCAGCAGCAGGGCCAAGGAAATATGGCGAGAAAGGGATTTCATTAGAAAGACGTTCCGATCTGGAATTGCAGTTTCTGGATTCTATCGCCTGCGAACTTGCGCACAGGCTGCGCAAATGCCAAGCGCAACGGGCCAAGCGGCGATATCCAGCTCAGGCCCAGGCCCACGGAAGCACGCATGTCACTGAAGGTAACCTTGTCGTTCTCTCCGTACACATTGCCCACGTCGACGAAGGTAAACACGCGCAGGGTCCGGTCGTTTCCGGCACCAGGGAACGGAGCAATCAGCTCCGCATTGAGAGAAACCTTCTTGGGACCACCGAGCGAGGCGCCCGTCACATCGCGCGGCCCCAGCGTGCCCTGGTCAAAGCCGCGCACCGAACCCAGGCCACCCGAGTAGAAGTTCTTGAACACCGGGAACGGGCGTCCATTCATACCCTTGCCAATGCCCAGCTCGCCATTGAACGCCATCGTGAAGCGCTTGTTCAGGGGAACGTACTGCTGGTATTGGTAATTGGCACGCACGTAGCGCGCGTCACCCCCGACAGACCACTCGGAGTTCAGGCGCTGATAGCGGCCCGAATTGGGGGCCAGCGCGCTGTCACGGTTGTCTCGCGACCAGCCAATGGTCAAGGGGACTGAGGTGCTGCCATAGCCAAATCTGTCGGCATAGGCCAGGTAGGTGGCCGGGATGTTGGTTCCGGGCTTGATCGTGGTCCGCTCCAGGCCACCGCCGAAGAACACGGTGTCGGTCTCGCTGAACGGCACGCCAAAGCGCACTGACGCACCGGTGGTAACCAGTTGGTAGTTACCGCCCTGATCGTCATAGGGCTTGTCCGTGCGGTAGTACACGTCCAGCGTGCGCGAAATGCCGTCCTGGGTGAAATAAGGATCGGTGGTGCTGAACACCAGGGTACGGCGGAACTTGCTGGTATTGACATCGATGCCCAGGTAGTTGCCCGAGCCAAAGATGTTTTCCTGCTTGATGCCGAACGACAGCGACATCTTTTCTGCCGTGGAGAAGCCCACGCCCATCTGCAGGGAACCCGTGGGTTTCTCTGCGACGTTGATGACCAGGTCCACCTGATCGGGCGATCCAGGCACTTCCTGGGTTTCCACATTCACTTCCGTGAAAAACCCAAGACGGTCCACGCGGTCACGCGACAGGCGGATCTTTTCGCCGTCGTACCACGAGGCCTCGTACTGGCGGAACTCGCGGCGGATCACTTCATCGCGCGTGCGGTTGTTGCCGCTGACGTTGATGCGGCGGACATAGGCGCGGCGCGACGGCTCGGCCTGCAGCACCATCGCGACGCGGTTGTTTTCGCGGTCGATTTCAGGCACTGCTTCAATGCGCGCAAACGCAAAGCCAAAACGTGAGAAGTGCTCCGAAAACGCCTTGGTGGTCTCGGCCACCTGGTCTGCGTTGTAGGGCTCGCCCGCGCGGATGGCGACGAGCGATTTGAACTCGTCCTCGCGATCCAGGTAGTTGCCCTCCAGCTTCACGCCAGAGACCACATAGCGCTCGCCTTCGGTGACATTGACGATGATGGAAATGTCCTGCTTGTCCGGCGAAATCGCGACCTGGGTGGAGTCCACCCGGAACTCCAGGTACCCGCGCTGCAGATAGTAGGAGCGCAAGGTTTCCAGGTCCGCGTTGAGCTTGGAGCGTGAATAGCGGTCCGACTTGGTGTACCAGCTGAGCCAGCCGCCCGTGTCCTGATCAAACAAGCCCTTCAGCGTGGATTCGCTGAACGCCTTGTTGCCCACAATGCGCACTTCCTTGATCTTCGCAGGCTCGCCCTCGACAACGGTGAAGGTCAGGTTCACGCGGTTGCGCTCGATGGGGGTCACCGTGGTCACCACCTCCGCGCCGTACAGGCTCTTGTTGATGTACTGGCGCTTGAGCTCCTGCTCCGCGCGGTCAGTGAGCGCCTTGTCATACGGTCGCCCATCCGTCAGACCCACATCGCGCATGGCCTTCTTGAGCGTGTCCTTGTCGAATTCCCTGGTTCCGGCAAAGTCCACATCCGCGATCGTTGGACGCTCTTCGACCACGACCACCAGAATATTCCCAGTGGCCTCCAGGCGCACATCCTTGAACAGGCCCAGGCCAAACAGCGCGCGAATGGCTGCCGCACCCTTCTCGTCGTTGTAGTCATCGCCCACCCGCAGCGGCATGGACGCGAACACCGTACCGGGCTCCACACGCTGCAACCCCTCAACGCGGATGTCCTGCACCTTGAAAGGCTCCAGTGCCCACGCTGCATTGGCAGCGAAAATCATGGCGGCAACGGCCGATGCGGTGCGCACGCCCAGGCGATTGATGTGTTTTTTCATGAGTGAAGCTGGCGCCGCGGTTTTGCTGCAGCACGGCAAAGGGTTAGCCAAAAAGCCGGGTGATGTCGTTGAACAAGGCGATGGACATCATGAGAAGCAAGACCGCAACGCCTCCACGCTGCAGGCGTTCCATCCATGCGTCTGACACTCCCTTGCCCGTGACACCCTCCCAAAGATAATACATCAGGTGTCCACCATCCAAAACGGGCAGAGGCAGCAGATTGAGCACGCCCAGGCTCACGCTGATCAACGCCAGAAAGACCAGGTATTGCGTCAGGCCCAGGCTGGCCGAGCGCCCTGCGTAGTCAGCGATCGTGAGGGGACCGCTGAGGTTCTTCAGCGATGCTTCACCGATCACCATCCGCCCCATCATGCGCAGCGTGAGAATCGAAACATCCCAGGTCTTGACGACGCCAGCCCAGGCGCCCTCCAGCAAGCCGTATTCCACCGTGACGAACTCGGGCGGCGCCCCCACATAGGCACCGATGCGGCCCACGGTAGCACCCGGCTCTATCTTGGCCTCCGGCAACACCTCCAGGCTCAGGGCCTGCCCCGAACGGTCGATGCGCCAGGTTTGTGACAGTGGATGGGAGC
>DAIQRN010000468.1:0-2601 GCA_036786185.1 Acidovorax sp.
GCGTGTTCTTCAGCATCGCCAGGTAGTGCAGCGGGATGTCGGGGCGGCTCCAGGCGTCAGGCGCGGGCGACAGGTCGTCGGTGTTGGTCTCGCCGGGCACCTTGAACACGGTGACGGTGATTTTCTTCTCGACCTCGGGGCGGCTGGTGAACCACTCGGCATTGGCCCAGCTCTGCATGACCTCCTGGGCCTTGGCGTTGCCGGCCTTGGCCTTGGCGGCCACGTCGTTGAAGAAGTCGAACATCAGCAGCGTCTTCTTCAGCGCTTCGGCAGCCACGGAAGCGACTTCGGCGTCGTCCAGCAGCTCGATCAGAGGGTGCACGTTGTAGCCACCCACCATGGTGCCCAGCAGCTCGGTGGCCTTGGCCTTGGAGATGAGGCCGACCTTGATGTCGCCGTGCGCCACGGCAGCCAGGAAGCTGGCCTTAACCTTGGCAGCGTCGTCCACGCCGGGCGGTACACGGTGCGTGAGCAGATCGAGCAGGAAGGCGTCTTCGCCAGCGGGGGGGGTCTTGATCAGCTCGATCAGTGCGGCCACTTGGCTTGCGTCGAGCGGCAGAGGGGGAATGCCCAGGGCTGCGCGCTCGGCCACGTGGTCACGGTAGGCTTTCAACATCATTTTTCTCCGGTTGCTTTCTATCTAAAGTGGTGCGGCGCGCCGGGGCGCGCAGGTCTCGTGGGTAGAGGGTGAGCGCCTATTTACTGCTTGGCGGCGACTTCAGGCGCGGCATCCAGCACGCTCGGGGGCGGGTTCTTCTTGATGGCTTCGGCCACCAGGGTCTGCTCGGGGCTCATGCATTCGTCGGCCAGGCGCTGGCCCAGCTTCTGGTTCATGAGCATGGATTTGTTGGCGATCTGCAGCCAGACGGCGCCACCCTTGATGTCCTCCAGGCGCACGGTGCCCGTGGTGGTGGCGACGGGCGTCATGTAGTACTTGAAGCCCTTGCCTTCCACATGAAAACGGCCTGGCGAAGCGGTGTCG
Organism: Acidovorax sp.; assembly: GCA_036786185.1. Lineage (GTDB taxonomy): Bacteria > Pseudomonadota > Gammaproteobacteria > Burkholderiales > Burkholderiaceae_C > Acidovorax. Next base: position 983 of record DAIQRN010000468.1, read on the forward strand.
GCCGAGACCGTGACGGAGGCGCCCAGCTCGCAAGGAATGCGGCCCGTGTGCACGCGCTCGGCAATCGCCAGCTCGGCGGGTGTCAGGGCTGCCTCGGCAGCGATCATGCCCGTGGCGACCTGGTTGGCCGCGCTCTTGAGCTGGGCGCGGCTGCTGGTGGGCTGGGCCTTGGCTACGGGAGTTTTCTTGGCGGGTGCCTTGTCGGAGGCCTTGGCGGTTTTGGCCGCAGGCTTGGCCGTTTTGGCGGCGGGCTTGGCCTCGGATTTGGCGGGTGTCTGTGCCAGTACCACAGCGGGGACCAACAGCATCAGGGCGGAGGTGATCAAGGATTTCATGGAAGGTCCTGCGTGGAAGGATGGGTAGTGTTCACGACAAAGTAGCGGCCGCAGCGTCAAACCAGGGACGCACGGCCACAGGAAGTGCGCGCCCCGTACGGTGGGCACGCTCCAGAACCTGCCAGTAAAAACGGTAACTGGCACGGTCATGCAATACGCCATCAAAACTGATTGGAGCCCAATCAGCATCAGCGGCAGCAGCTATTATTTTTGATGCATTTTCCACCGTATCCTGCTGCGGTGCAAACGCCTGCAGGATGGCACGGATCTGCGCAGGGTGGATGCTCCACATGCGCGTATAGCCCAGCTCGTTGGCCGCCCGGGTGGCCGCGCTCTGCAGGGCGGCAGTGTCCGCAAACTCCGTCACCACGCAGTGCGATGGCACCTTGCCATGCGCGTGGCAGGCGGCGGCGATCTCCAGCTTGGCGCGCACCACCAGCGGGTGCGAGAACTGCCCGGCCGACGTCATGCCCTGCGCAGGAATCGCGCCGCCATGAGCAGACACAAAGTCCATGAGGCCGAAGCTCAGACTCTGCACGCGGGGATGGGCCGCGATCTCGAAGGCTCGGTGCACCGCGGCGGGGGATTCGATCAGCACATGCAGCGGCACGGGCGTGGGGCCCGCACGGTCCAGCGCGCGCTCGGCCCGCAGGACATCGTCCACCGACTCCACCTTGGGGACCATGACGTGGGACAGCCTGTGGCCCGCCTCCCCCACGATGGTGGCGACATCGTTGGCGAAAGCCGGATGGTCCACCGCATGGACGCGCGCAGCCACACGGGCACCGGGCGCTGCCTCCACAGCCAGGGCCGCCACCAGACGCGCATGCTCGGACTCGAGGCCCACCGGAGCGCCGTCTTCGCAGTCCAGCGTGACGTCAAAGACGCAGGTGCCGAACTCCTGCGTCATCTCGGCCTGCAGCTGCAGGCTCTTGCGCATGCGTGCCTCGACGCCGCTGTAATGGTCGCAGACCGGCAAAAAACCGGTCTGCGCCTGGGCGCCCAGCAGCACGTCGCGCGGATGCAGGATGGCCCCCACGGTTGGCTTACAGCAAGTGCTTGACGCCGTCCTGCTCGCCTTGCAGCTCGGCCAGGGTCTTGTTGATGCACTCTTGCGAGAAGGCATCGATTTCCAGACCTTCGACGATCTTGTACTCGCCGTTTTCGCAAGTCACGGGGAAGCCGAACATCACGTCCTTGGGAATGCCGTATTCGCCATTGGATGGAACACCCATGGTGACCCACTTGCCGTTGGTGCCCAGGGCCCAGTCGCGCATGTGGTCG
>DAIQRN010000469.1:0-2595 GCA_036786185.1 Acidovorax sp.
TGCGCGCCTACAGCATCGTCAGCGCCAACTACGAGGAGCACCTGGAGTTCCTGTCCATCAAGGTGCCCGACGGCCCGCTGACCTCGCGCCTGCAGCACATCCAGGTGGGTGACACCATCATCGTCGGCAAGAAGCCCACCGGCACCCTGCTGATCGACTACCTGCTGCCAGCCAAGCGCCTGTACATGCTGTCCACCGGCACGGGCCTGGCGCCGTTCATGAGCGTGATCCGCGACCCCGAGACCTATGAAAAGTTCGAGGAAGTGATCCTGGTGCACGGTGTGCGCGAGGTGAAAGAGCTGGCTTACCACGACTACATCACCCAGGAGCTGCCCCAGCACGAGTTCCTGGGCGAGCTGGTGAGCAAGCAGCTCAAGTACTACCCCACGGTCACGCGCGAACCCTTCCGCAACCAGGGCCGCATCAACGACCTGATCGAAAACGGCAAGCTGTTCACCGACCTGGGCATCCCGGCACTGAACCCGCTGGAAGACCGCGTGATGCTCTGCGGCAGCCCCGAAATGCTGGCCTCGCTCAAGACGCTGCTGGAGCAGCGCGATTTCGAAGAAGGCAACACCACCAAGCCCGGTGACTTTGTCATCGAGCGCGCATTCGTCGAGAAATAAGACCACCGGCGCCACGATAATCCGCGCATGTCTGCGCCCCGCGTTTCCCACCCAGCGCCTCCCCGGACCAAGGAAGACCGCCATTTCGTCACTGCCCTGGCACGCGGCCTGGACGTTCTGGCGTGCTTCCGCTCGGGCGACAAGGTGCTGGGCAACCAGGAGATCGCGCAGCGCTGCAAGCTGCCCAAGTCCACCGTCTCGCGCCTGACCTACACGCTCACACGGCAGGGGTACCTGATCCACATCGAAGAAATTGGCAAGTACCGCCTGGGCACGGCCACGCTCTCGCTGGGCAGCACCATGCTGGTACGGCTGGACGTACGCCAGATCGCCCGCCCGCTGATGCAGGAGCTGGCCGACTTCGCCACGGCCGAAGTCTCGCTGGGCACACGCGACCGGTTCTCGATGATCTATGTGGAAAACTGCCGCAGCTCGGCCCTGCTCACGCTGAGCCTGGACGTGGGCTCGCGCATCGCGCTGGCCACCTCAGCCATCGGGCGCGCCTGGCTCGCAGCCATCACCGAAGACGAGCGCCGCCCCCTGCTGGAGCAGCTGCGCGCCCGCGACGAACAGGCCTGGCCCGAGGTGCAGGCCGGCGTTGACAAGGCGCTGCAGGACTACCGCAGCCTGGGCGTGGCCTGCTCGTTTGGCGACTGGCAGAAGAACGTGAACGCCATCGCCCGCGCCTTCCAGCCCGGCGGCGGCCTGCCGCCGATGGTGATCAACTGTGGCGGCCCCTCATTCACTGTCTCGCCGGAATTTTTGCTGGGCGAAGTGCGCCCCCGGCTGGTCGAGATGGTGTCGCGCATCGAGGCGGCGCTGAACCGGTGACCGCGCCCCTGCAATGCAGCCCCTGCGACAATCACCCTACCGTCACTACGCCGAAAACTCTTCATGACCCTGCTGATTCGCCGTTCCTTTCTGCGCCTGGCCGTTGCTCTGGGTGTGACCATGGCTTTGCCTGTCAGTGCCTCTTTGCCTGCGGAACGGGTGGGCCTGGAGGCGGCCCGGGCCGACGCCGAAGCAGGCCGCGCCCTGCTGGTGGACATCCGCGAGCCGCACGAGCACGCCACCGGCGTTGCGCGCGGTGCCAAGCTGCTGCCCATGCGGGAGATCGGCGCGCGTCTGGCCGAAATCCCCAAAGACGCTGCCCAGCCCGTGCTGCTGATCTGCAACACGCAGAACCGCTCACGGGCCGTGTGGCAGGCGCTGCGCGAGCGCGGCTACACCAATGTGCGCTACGTCGAGGGCGGGATGTCGGAATGGGCACGGCGCGGGCTGCCGCTGGTCAAGCCAGCGGCACGCTGAGCGCCTTGCAAGCTATTTTTTTAATAGCTATTGGCGCTTACCAGTAAAGCGCCAGAGCCCGATTTCATTCAAACCCTCTAGAACCACGCATCCTGCATCGCCAGCGTGCTGTCGTCCAGGCTGCGCAGCAGCGCGTGTTGGGGCGCGGTGCGAGGGAGCTCCCAGTGAAAGAACCAGCGGCAGGCCTGCAGCTTGCCGCGGTAGAAGTCTGCGTCCTGCGGCGTGGCGGCCTGCGCCAGCGCGCCGTCGGCCACCACGGCCTGGCGCAGCCAGGTCCAGGCCAGCACGGTGTGGCCGAAGGCTTCGAGGAACACGCTGGCGTTGGCCAGCGCACGGTCGCCATCGCTGCGCAGCAGCGGCGTGAGCACGGCCAGCGTGGCCAGCACCTCGCCCCAGGCCGCCTGCAGCGCCTCGGCATGGGGGGCCAGCGCGGGTCGGGCGCGGGCCTGTTCCACGGTGGCCTGCAGTGTGCGGCCGAACAGCGCGATGGCGGCGCCCTGCTGCATCACGGCCTTGCGGCCCAGCAGGTCCAGTGCCTGGATGCCGTGCGTGCCCTCGTGGATCATGTTCAGGCGGTTGTCGCGCCAGAACTGCTCCACGGGGTACTCGCGCGTGTAGCCGTAGCCGCCGTGGATCTGGATGGCCAGGCTGTTGGCCTCCA
>DAIQRN010000049.1:0-10759 GCA_036786185.1 Acidovorax sp.
CAGCGGGTCCATCCACTTCAGGCTTTCGATGCCCGACACGTCACCGCCCTGCAAGATGCGATCGATCAGCAGGCCCGCCTTGTCCTCGCCCAGCGCGCGCTTGAGCACGGCGCGCACGTAGTTGCCGGTGTCGGACACCAGCAGGCTTTGCGCGGCGGCGGCGTCCGAGAACTTGTTGATGACTTCATCCACCTTTTCGCGCGACACCGTGCGCATGCGCGCGATGGTTTCGCCGAGCTTCTGCACCTCCTTGGGCGAGAAGTGTTTGAAGACTTCGGCTGCCTCCTCTTCGCCAAGCGACATCAGCATGATGGCGGCGTCGTTCAGTCCTTGCTCATCCATGGTCGTCGTCCAGGGTGGTATCGGTTAAACGGGGTCGCCGTTCAGCCAGGTCTTGAGGATGTTGGCGACGGCCACGGGGTTCTCCTTGGCCAGCACCCGCGCATCCTCCAGGCGCAATTGTTCGGGTGTGGCAGGCAGCACTTCATTCTTCTTGGGACTGGGCAATGCGGGGCGCTCCAGCACTTCGGACTCGAGGGCATCCAGCTGGCCGCCCGCCACGTTGACGGATTCGGTCGGGGTTTTAGCAGCCCCACCCTTCAAGGCCGGCCGCACCAAGCCCAGCAACACCAGGGCTGCAAACAATACCGCTCCCACCGGCCAGGCAAAGCTCTTGGCCAGCTCGATCATCTCCGGCTGCTTCCATAGCGGCACGTCGGCGACCGGCGCGTCATCCACCAGGAATGGCGTGTTCATCAGGTTGACGGAATCGCCCCGCTCCTTGTTGAAACCGATGGTTTCGCGCACCAGAGCGGTCATCTGCTCCAGCTGTTCGGGCGTCAGCGCCTTGGTGATCGGCTTGCCCTTGTCCTCACCCGCCTGGTAGTTCACCACCACGGCGGCACTCAGGCGCTTGACCGCTCCGGTGCTGCCCCGCGTTACGCGCACAGTTTTATCCACCTCGTAGTTAATGGTGGATTCGCGCTTGCCCGGCTGGCCATCGAGGCCACCGCCCAGCTGCGTGCCTCCCACGGTCGGCGCGGGGTTGGCTCCGTTGACAGGTGCGGTGGATTGCGCGGGGGGCTGGTTGCTCACCGCGCCAGGAACGCCCGCAGGGCCCTTGCCTGCTGAGTCGCGGCTCTCCAACACCTGTTGGCTGCGCACGGCGCTGGAGTCCGGCGTTTGGTTGGGGCGGAATTGTTCAGACGTGGAATCCGTCTGTGTGAAGTCCACCTCGGCAGTCACCTGAGCCTTGACGTTGTTGCGCCCCACCACGGGCTCCAGGATGTCCAGGATGCGGCGCGTGTACTGCTGCTCGATCTGCTGCACATGCAGCAGCTGCTGCGCATTGATCTCGGCGCTGCTGCCGGCCAGGTTGTCAGGCGACTGCGACAGCAGCTTGCCAGTGTCGTCCAGCACACTCACGGCCGCAGGTGCAAGCTCGGGAACGCTGGACGCCACCAGATGCACAATGCCCGCCAGCTGGGCGCGGTCCAGCGTGCGGCCGGGATGCAGACTCACCAACACCGAGGCCGATGGCTTTTGCTGCTCGCGGAAAAAACCATTCTGATTGGGCAGCGCCAGGTGCACGCGCGCCCCTTGCACCGACGACAGTGCCTGGATGGAGCGCGTCAGCTCGCCCTCCAGCCCACGCTGGAAATTCAGCCGCTCCTGGAACTGCGTCATGCCGAACTTGCTGGACTCCATCAGCTCGAAGCCCGTCACCGACCCCTTGGGCAGACCTTGCGTGGCCAGGCGCAGGCGCACATCGTGCACGCGCTCGGTGGGGACCAGGATGGCGCCACCGCCCTCCGCATATTTATAGGGAACATTCATCTGCGACAGCCGGGCCACGATGGCGCCGCCGTCCTTGTCGCTGAGATTGGCGAACAGAACACGGTAATCCGGCTGGCGCCCGAAAACGATGGCGGCGATAGCGGCAGCCACCAGCAGCGCCACGCCCACGCCCAACCGCATGCGCTGCGCCCGGTCCAGGGCAGACAGCCGCTGCAACCAGTTCGGGCTGGGGCTTGCGGGAGGAGGAAGAGGAATTTCAGCAACTGCAGACATCTTGCGTTCCAGTCAGGAAAGGTCCGGCCAGGGACCAAAGCGTGGGCTCGATTATTCGGCCTCGCCTTTCAAAATGTTCGCTGGATAAGCCGCGCGTTTGACCATCTATTCCCAGCGATGCCCTTGAGCGCGGCGACTAGGATACGCAGCATACCGCCATTCCCGGCACCACCCGCCACCCCACGGAGTCATCGCCATGGACCTTCGCATCCCCAGCTCCACAGCCCCCCTCACGGGCGCAGGCGTGGCGCGCCGTGCTGCAGCGCCGCAAAATGACGCCAATGACAATGTGGGTTTCTCCAGCGCGCTCAAAGGCGCCCTGCAGTCGGTGAGCGCGGCGCAAGACTATTCGTCGCGCCTGCAGACCGAAGTCCAGATGGACAACCCCTCGGTCAGCCTGGAACAAACCATGGTGGCCATGCAGAAAGCCCAGGTCGGCTTTCAGGCCACACTGCATGTGCGCAACCGCATGGTGCAAGCCTATACCGACATCATGAACATGCAGGTGTAATTGCTATTTATTGAATAGCTACCAGCGCTTGACACAAGCCATATTCAGATAGTTTTAGGCCCTAAATCGTTGCACATCAAGCGCCAACAGCTCATCAATCAATAGCAAAAAGCCCCGCAATGCGGGGCTTTTTGCTATTAGGCTCGCCTCGGCGCTCAGTGCATCACCTGCGGCTGCCCCTCGAACATATGCTCGAACTGCGCCAGCCAGGGCTCGGCCAGCGTGCGAATCTGCGCGTCGTTGCGCAGAATGCGCTGCATGATGCGCGTCTTTTCACGGCGATGCTCGGGCAGCAGTTCCTGCTCTTGCGACTTGAAGCGCAGTTGCTCGATCAGCACGGCGCAGGCGCCTTCGTAGCGCACCACACCATCCCAATCCCGCATGCGAGCGGCTTCCAGCATCTTGGCGCTGCTGTCTTCGATGGCTTTGTAAAAATCAATCAACATATCGGACATGGGTTAGGCCTCCGCCAGTGCCAGAGAGGCCTCATTGGCTGCAGGCGTGCCTTTGATCGCCTTCCAGCTTTCAGCTATCGGCTCGATCAATCGCGCAACCTCCTGCAGCATCGCATCGTCATTGGCCGCATTGGCCTGAATCAGGCGGCGCACCGCGTAGTCGTACACCGCATGCAGACTGGCCGCCACATCGCCACCCGCTTCGCGGTCCAGGGATGTCATCAGGCCCTCTTCCAGAATGCGCAGCGCGCGACCGATACTGGCGCATTTGGCGGGCACGTCGCCACGGGCCAAAGCCCCGCGCGCGGTGGCAACGAAGTTGAGCACCCCATCGAGCAGCAGGCTGACCAATTGGTGCTGGTCCAGCGTGTGCATGCTGGTTTCGACGTGAATGCGCTGGTAAGCGGATGCGGAGCGGGGGCTATGCGCGCTGAACATGGTGACTGTCCTTGAACTTGCTGCTATAGCAGTTATCGGCAGTGGGCCGCAAAACTAAAGCCTGCGGGCCTTAGTTCTTGGCATTGTTCCAGGCCGTCACCTGCTGGGCAATATAGGCGTTGAGGCCATTGAGCTTGCTCATTTGCGTATCCAGGGCGGTATAGCGCGCCGTCAGCAACGCTTCCGTGCTCTGCGCACGCGCGTTCACACGCGCAATCTCCTTGGTATTGCGGTCGAGCACATCCTTGAGCTGCGCGTCTTTGGAGGAAAAGAAACCGCCCGAATTGAGCAAACTGGCCGTGGCGGCCTTCACCTTCTCAGCCACGCCGTCACTGGTGGTTGCCGAGCCGTCCGCGCCAATAAACAGCGCCTTGATGCCCGCAGGGTCTTTCAGGGCCTCGCCCAGCTTGGCGTTGTCGATGGTCATGTCGCCACCCTTGATGATGCCCAGACCGATACTGGACAGCGTGCGAAATTCCCCTTGGCTGTTGGAGACCGACTGCATCACATTGCGCAAAGTGTTCTGCAGCGTGACCGCCGTCGAATCGCCCTGCAGCAGGCCGCCTTTCTTGGTGGCCTCGTCGTACTTGGTCAGGTCATTGAGTGCCTGGTTCGCCGCGTTGTAGGCGATTACGAAATCCTCGATGTTCTTCTTCACCACCGAGCTGTCCTTGGAGACGGTAATCTGGATGGGCGAGGTGGTTTGTTTCTCTGCCTTGAACGTCACGCCCGCTACGGCGTTCTCAAAGGTATTGGTGGCAGAGGTCACGGTGTACTGCCCGTTGATCAGTGCCTGGGCATCGGCTGCCGCACCCACACCAGGATCGGTGGACAAACCCGCCGCCAGACGTGACAAGCCAAGCCCGTCGCCATCATCACCGTCGGCGTCCGTCATCGTCGCCCGAAAACCCGCTTCTTCGCCCGTGGTCTTGCTGCGCAGCATCAGGCGCTGGCCAGAGGCGTCCGTGAGGATCGTGGCTGTAACGCCTGCGTTGGCGCCGTTGATTTTGCCCGCCACATCGGACAAGGTGTCGCTTGCGGTGATATCAATGTTGACTGCCGCCGCACTGCCCTCCGTGAAAGCGCCACTCTGCCAGCGCCCCACCTCCAGCCTGATCGAACCGGCGCCCACGGGCAGGCCAGCTGCCAGGGCGTTGGAGGTAGACACCTGTGCCTTCGCCAGTTGCTGCACCTCGACGCTGAAGGTGGTGTCCACTGTGCCACCGATAGCCGTGGCAGATACAAATTTATCGTCGCTGGACGACGCAGACACTGCGTTCCAGCCTGTCACACTCGCCAGCTTGCCCGCAGCGGTTTGCAATGTAGAGACCAGCGACTGCAACTGGCCAAAGGTCGAGATCTTGGCTTGGGTCAGCTCGGCCCGGTAGTTCAGGCCATTGGACCGCGTAATCGGCAACTTGACCGCATCCACCGACGCCTTGATGAGCGCATTGACATCAATACTGCCCCCCAAACCCACGCCTATCGATGAAAAAGTGGCCATGACCGTCTCCTAAAAAAAACCCACCTGGACTGCACTGCCGATTATCGATCCGGCGCAGTGCAACATGCCAGCAGAAAAGCCCATGTCTCTCCGTCCAGTTTGCCGCACTACCTGCGCAAGCGCCAATGCGGCGAGGGAAAAACCCACGCCGCATTGCACTTGCGCCACCAATGGGATACCGCGCAGCACGCGGCGACCCACCGGCTTGACTGAACGCTTACCGCAACAGGGCCAGCACACCCTGCGGAAGTTGGTTGGCTTGCGCCACCATGGCGGTACCGGCCTGCTGCAGGATCTGGGTGCGCGACAGGTTGGCGGTTTCAGCAGCGAAGTCGGCGTCCAGAATACGGCCACGCGAAGCGGACATGTTCTCGGACGTGACCTGCAGGGCCGCAATCGAAGTTTCGAAGCGCGATTGCAGGGCGCCGAGCTTGGCGCGTTCGCCGGCGATGTACTGCAAGGCGGAATCTACCGTTTTGAGCGAGTGGGTCGCCTTGCCGAAGTCAGTGATATCCAGATCGGACACCTTCTTCAGATCAGAGTTAATCGTCGCAGGCGTCCCCTGCAGGGCCGTTGTGGTAGTGGACACCGCGCTGAAGGACTTGTCCGAATCGAGCGTGATATAGCCGCTGACGGCAGTAGCGTATTCAGAGGCCGCAGCCACCGAAGCAGCCGCCAGAGACTGAACCGTGCCATAGGTAGAGGTACCGCCCTTGCCGTCACCAACCACTTTTTGCACACCCACCGACCCAGCATTGGCCGAAGCCGTTTTGCCCACCGCAATGGTGTTACCCGCCGAATTGGTCAACACAATGCCGGTGGAATCCTTGTTCAACGATGCCACCACACCCGTCTTGGAGGATTGTTCGTTGATGGCCTGAACGGCCTTGCCCAGCGCCTCGGCACCCGTCGTGGTCGTGCCTTCGATGGAGAACGAAATCGTCTTGGCATCGCCAATGTTGTCCGACTCAATCGTCAGCGCATACGCACCCGTAGCCCCGAATTTCAACTCCGCTTCGGTGCGGGCCGTGGCCGTCACACCGGTGTATTGGGTCTGCAGGTTGATCAGTTCTGCCGTCTTGCTGCTGTGCTCATCGGCCCCCACGGTCACGCTCTTGCTGCCCAGTGCCCCATTGATGGCAATCGTGCCGCCCACTACACCGTTGCTCTTGTAAGCGTTGGTCGTACCAATGGTGGCGGCGGCGCTCGCGCCACCCGCACCGGTGCCCGACGCTTGGTTGTTGCCATACACATTGGTACGCAGGTTGGCGGTGGCAGCCACAATGGTCTGGTTGGCATTGGCGCCCACCTGGAACTGCTGCGTGCCAAAAGTTCCGTCCAACAGCTTAGAGCCGTTGAACTCCGTCGTTTTGGCCACGCGATCGAGTTCGGACACCAGCTGATTCACTTCCTGCTGCAGGGCCTGGCGATCCGAAGCGCTGTTGGAGGCGTTGGCCGACTGCACTGCCAATTCTCGAATACGTTGCAGCATGTCGCCGGCTGCCTTCATGGCACCTTCAGCAGTTTGCGCCAACGAGATACCGTCGTTGGCATTGCGCGCAGCCTGATTCAGTCCACGTATCTGGCTGGTAAAGCGCTCCGAAATGGCCAAACCTGCCGCGTCGTCTTTGGCGCTGTTGATGCGCAGCCCGGAAGACAAGCGGTTGATCGAATTGTTGAGCGAGTTCTGACTGATACCCAGGTTGCGCTGGGCGGTCAACGAGGCGACGTTGGTATTGATGGAGGCGGCCATTGCAAATCTCCTGAAAAGTATTGGCTGATGAAGTTCTCTGCCAACCCTGTGTCAGCCCAAGAACGACGGGGGAACCACCAAGGGTCACACCTGCCCGTTGGTTATGTTTTCGGTTGTAACAAGGAAAACTTAAGGGGCAAAAGCTAGGAAAGGGCTACTTTGCTGGTTTTTTTCCAGTCAACAGCTTTCTGCCTGCTGCCCACAATCGGCTCACATTCTTTGGAAAGTCCGCGGCAAGCTGGCGATGGAGCCAGCAACCGAACCACCCAGCACGCTGTAGCGCCCAGCGCAAGGAGTCTCACCATGGCAGCCACCATCAATACCAACGTCGCCTCGCTGACCGCCCAGCGCAACTTGGGCATCAGCCAGAGTTCCCTGAATACCTCGATTAACCGCCTGTCCTCCGGACTGCGCATCAACAGCGCCAAAGACGACGCGGCGGGCATGGCCATCTCGGAGCGCTTTACCAGCCAGATACGTGGACTGAATCAGGCTGCGCGCAATGCCAACGACGGGATTTCCCTGGCACAGGTGGCGGAAGGCGCTATGAAGGCAGCTGGCGACATTCTCCAGCGCATCCGCGAGCTGGCCGTGCAATCGGCCAATGCGTCCAATTCCGCCTCCGACCGCCAGGCGCTGCAGCAAGAAGTAGGCCAATTGGTTGCAGAACTGGATCGCATAGCACAAACCACCGAGTTCAACGGATCCAAGCTGCTCGATGGTACGTTTGGCACGTCCCAGTTCCAAGTGGGCGCCAATGCCAATCAGACCATTGTGGCGGCCACGGCCAACCTGCGCACCAATGTGTATGGCAACAACCAAGTATCGGGCAGCGGTGCAGGCGGCGCGGCCGCAGCAGCAACGCTGGCCACCTCCAATGCCCATGGCAGCAATGGCGTGGTGGGCGGCACCATTGCCATCAACGGTGCGCTGGGGAGCAAGAGTGTGACCGTCGGTGCCCACGAGCACAGCAACAAGACGGCCGAGATGATCAACCTGCAAACCCAGTACACCGGTGTGACGGCCACGGCCCGCACAGAAGCGGAGCTGAAATTTGGGGCCACCGGTGCGTATGCCCTCACGATCGAATCGGACAACGTCGGCGATCCCAAGACCATCTCCTTCTCCGTTGAGGGTTCAAGCACCTCAGGTTCTGAAGCGCTGGGCAAAGCCGTCCAGGCCATCAACGAACAGTCGTCCAAGACCGGCGTGGTGGCGTCTTTGAACAAGGATTCGACAGGCATTGTGCTAGTCAATGCTTCCGGCAATACGATCGCGGTGGGCAAAACCGCCTCAACCAACGCCGGAACGGTGACGGTGCAAAAAATGATTGGCGACGGCAAGGGCGATAGCACGACTTCGGGCGGAACACAGACCCTGGCAGCGGCCTCAGTTGCAGTGGGTTCCGAATACGCTACTGCCGTCAGCGGCTATATCACTCTCGATTCGGACAAATCGTTCAGCGCAGTGTCCGACACCACCACGGCTTTGCAGGGCGTTCCCGCAACCCTGAACTCTGATCTGAAGAAGGTCTCCAATCTGGACATTACCGATTTCGGCAAGGCGACCCACTCGCTCAAAACCGTGGACTCCGCTTTGCAGTACATCGCTGGTGAGCGTGCCAAGCTGGGCGCCTTGCAGTCGCGCTTCGAGACGGCGATTGCCGCGTTGCAGGTCACGTCCGAGAACATGTCAGCTTCACGTGGCCGTATTCTGGACGCCGACTTCGCTGCTGAAACCGCCAACCTGTCGCGCACCCAGATCCTGCAACAGGCCGGTACTGCCATGGTGGCGCAGGCCAACCAAATCCCACAAGGGGTGCTGGCGCTGCTGAACAATTAACCCCCGAAAGGGAGGTCAAAATCTCCAGCCATGACGCCGCACCACCACGACCCTATGGCCACCAAACTGGAGGCCGCCAAATCTGCAGCAGATTGGTCACTGCTGGCGCGCCTATGCCGCCAGGCGCTGCGTAAGAACGGGAGACACCCACTTGCGCACCGTCTTCTAGGGTTTGCGCTGTACCACAAGGGTGATATCGAGCCAGCCTTCGCCGCCTACCGCCAGGCCACTGCTCTGTGGCCCAGGGATGCGGAGTTGCTGATCAATTTCGCCAATGTGTTGCTGGGGCAGCTACGCAACCAAGAGGCGTTGCCACTGCTGGAGAAGGTCGTCGCCTTGCGGCCGGACCATAGTGTTTGCTGGTGCAAGTTGGCGCAATGCTGCTACTTGATTGGCCTGCACCAAAAAGGTTTTGACGCCAGTCAACAGGCACTGACCAGCGCAGTGGATGTCCCCCAGCGGGTGAATGCATTAACGCAGTCGGCTCTGCACCGGCGCGAACTGGGTCAAATCAAGGAAGCGATTGCGGATTGTGAACAGGCCATCTCCCTGGCCCCCGACGCAGATTTCCTTTACACCAATTGCATGCTGTTCATGCTGGCCGATGCCGATCGCAGCATTGATGACGTGGTGCAAGTTGCCCGCACCTACGGCGCCAAATTTGGAGAGCCGTGGCGTTCCCAGTGGCCTGACTTCTCCGCCATAGACCATGCCCCTTGGCGGCGTTTGCGCATTGGTTTCGTATCACCAGATTTTCGCAGTCACGCCGTCATGTACTTTGTCGAAGGGCTGCTGGCGCAGCTGGATCGGCGCATGTTTGAAGTGGTGGCCTTCTATCTTTATCCCAGCGGGGATCACATCACCAAACGCGTGGAATGCCATGTGGATCGCTTTATCCGCATCGATCAAATGAATGCGCAGCAGCGGTTTCAGGCGATTCGCGATGCCCAGATAGATATCGCCATTGACCTGACAGGGCATACCGGCAGCAACGCACTGGACGTGCTGATGCGCAAGCCTGCCCCCATTCAGATATCGTGGCTGGGCTATCCGGCAACCACCGGTTTGGCGGCTGTGGATTACAAGTTCACCGACGAGGTGACCGACCCACCCGGCGCGGATGACCAGTACGCTGAAACGCTGTATCGCCTGCCCACCTTGTTTTGCTGCTATCGCCCGATGATTCGCGGGCCGCTGCTGCGCTACCAGCCCATGTACCAGGTGCAACCCACGCCTGCGCTGAGCAATGGCTACATCACCTTTGGTACCTGTAACAACCTGGGGAAACTGACTGACCAGGTTCTGGCGCTCTGGGGCCGTATTGTGCAAAGCATTCCAGGGTCTCGGTTGTTGGTCGAAGGCAAAAACCTCTCCCATGCCAGCATGGCCACCAGCTTCCGCCAGCGCTGTGATCGCCTTGGTCTGGATTCAGAGCGATTGATCTTGGTAGAACAAGAAACCAAAAACCAATACCTGACCTACCACCGTATCGACATTGCCCTTGACCCGTTTCCACTGACAGGCGGTACCACCACCTTTGACACCTTGTGGATGGGTGTGCCGCTGGTGTCCATGTCAGGCGACAGCTTCAAGAGCCGCATGGGTGTGGGAATCCTCTCGTATCTTGGGCGTACCGAGTGGTTGGTGGACACTGAAGATGAATACCTGCGCGTTGCGCAAACCCTGGCGGCCGACGTGAATCAGCTCAACCAATTGCGCCTGGGGCTGCGCGACGAGGTGGAGCAGTCCCCGCTGATGCGCGAGGACCTCTACACCCACCTTTACGGGGAAGGGCTGCGCGTCATGTGGCTTCGATGGCTGGCCCAGCAGCAGCATCCCGAAGACGAAGCGGCACAGCAGCAGGCCATGGCGCAATGGGTGCAAGAGTTTCCGCAGGAATGGAGCACCCCTGCCGCACCCAGCGTAGGCCTGGAGCCCGGTAAGCGCGTCCCCCTTGCAGAAGCCCATGCATTGCTGCAAACACTGGTGGATCGCGCCAAGTCGCTCGACACACCGCATGGCGACAGCATTGAAGACCGCCGCTGGATCAGCGTTACCGAGTTGGCCGAAAAAGTGCTTTGCGCAGTGCCGCACGACCCCGTCGCTCTGGCCTGCCTGGCAGAGGTGGAACATGCTCACGGACACACCGAGTTTGCGGTGACGTATCTGCAATACGCCACCAAAGC
>DAIQRN010000470.1:0-2568 GCA_036786185.1 Acidovorax sp.
AGATGCTGTAGTTGGCGTATTCGCCCACCACGCGCCAGATGCTCTTCCAGCGGCCATCGCGCTGCAGGTCTTGCGAGTAGGCCTTTTCGCGGGCCTTGATTTCATTGGCCTGGGCTTCGGGAAGGTCTCGGGGGATGTTCACATCCATACGAACCAGAAACAGCATGGTTTGCTCCTTGAAGGGGTCAGAAAAATGGGGCGCGTTGCCCATCAGGCAACGGTTGGGGTGGTGGGTGCCATATCGACATGCACGGGCGCCTGGCCCTGGCGTGCGCGGTCAAAGCGGTTGAGCTGCGCAAGCGACACCTCGACACCAAAGCCCGGGCCGTCGGGCAGTTGCAGTGCAAAGTTGGTGATGGGCATTTGCTGCTCCACGATGTCGTCCACCAGCAGTTGCGGGCCAAACAGCTCGCAGCCGTGGTGCTGTGTGCCTAGCGTAGAGAACACATGGGCCGATGCGGCGCTGCCGAGCGATGTCTCCAGCATGGTGCCGCCATACCAGCCGATGTCGGCCGCTTCAGCCACCGCAGCAATCTTGCGGGTGCGCACCAGGCCGCCATGCTTGGCCACCTTGAGCGAGAAGACATGGCTGGCCTTGAGGCTGGCCAGCATGAACGCGTCTTGCGGAGTGCACACGGTTTCGTCGGCCATGATGAGTGCGCCGTCCAGCGTGGCGGTGAGGCTGCGCAGCGCCTCCACATTCCAGCGCGCCACGGGCTGTTCGATCAGCGTCACGCCGGCTTCCACCAGTGGGGGCAGATAGCGGCGGGCGGTGTTGCCGTCCCACGCCTGGTTCACATCCACCGTGAGCGTGGCCTTGCCTTGCAGGCCGCGGGCGATTTGTGCTACGTGCGCCACGTCGTCCTCGGGTGCGCGGGCGCCAATTTTCATCTTGAAGATGTGGTGGCGTTTTTGCTCCAGCCGCAGGTGCGCCTCTTGCAGGTCGCGCGCCACGTCGCCACTGGCCAGCGTCCAGGCCAGGGGCAGGCTCTGGTGCACTTTGCCGCCCAGCAGTTGCCAGGCAGGCATGTTCAGGGTGCGGGCTAGGGCGTCCACCAGCGCCATTTCCACCGCGCTTTTGGCGAAGGCGTTGCCCTTGCAGGCACGGTCCATGCGTGCCAGGGCACTTTCAAAGCCGCCGCCAAACTCGCCGAGCAGTGCGGGTGCCAGGTACTGCGTAATGGCGTGGAGGATGCTCTCAGGCGATTCTTCGTTCCACGAAGGGCCGCCGATCGTGGCCGCCTCGCCAAAACCGCAGGCACCGTTCTTCAGCCAGAGCTGAACGATGACGGGGCTTTGCCGGCTGATGGAGCCGAACGACAGCTTGTGCGGGCGAATGGTGGGAATGTCCAGAATGCGCGCCTCAATGCGTTCAATGGCAAAGCCCGCCAGATCGTGCGCGGGGTTTTCTGTAGCGGAGGACAAAAGAGTCATGCGTGTATAGGTTCTCAACGGGCCGCCCAGGGGCGGGGCAAAGGCTTGGGCTGACTTCTGCATGGTGAAGTGTTGCTCGCGGCCAGTGCGGGGTATGGGTGGGGCTGTCGCGCTGCGTTTTTCAACGTGCTTCGACAGGTTTTCCGCGCGAGGATAGTTTTTGCAATGAAACTAATCCAATGATTCCTTTGGAACTGTTCGTTCGATAACATCGATGATTCGAGGCGCCCCTGTGTAGGCCACATGGCCGCCCCTGAAGCCTTGCTCTGCCGGTCTGCCTCGCCCTTCACGCCCACTTGCCATGGAAATCCGCCAGCTTCGCTACTTTCTCGACATCGCGCGCACCGAGCACCTGACCCAGTCGGCCCACAACCTGTTTGTCACGCAGTCCACCTTGTCGCACGGGCTGCGGCAACTGGAGCAGGAGCTGGGTGTGGACCTGTTTGACCGCGTGGGACGGCGGCTGCGGCTTTCGCAGGCCGGGCTGGCGTTTAGGGTGTACGCGGCGCGGGCGTTGCACGAGATCGAGGCGGGTCGCATGGCGCTGGCCGATCTGGGGGCGCTGCAGTCGGGCTCGCTCACGGTGGGCGTCATCCCCACTTTTTTGCACACCCTGGTGCCTGCGGCGGTGGCGGCCTTCAGCCGGGCCTATCCGGGGGTAAGCGTGGTGGTGCGGGACCTGCGCGCTGGGCCCATCGAAGAACAACTGGTGGAGGGCTTGCTGGATGTGGGCATTGCCTTCTACCCCACCGAACGCGAGGACATCGACACCGAGCCCTTGTTTGAAGAGCGCATGCAGCTGGTGGTGAACCCCGCCCACCCCCTGGCGCGGCGCAAGAGCCTGGCGGTGAAAGACCTCGCCCAGGTGCCGCTGGCCATGTTGCCGCGTGCCTTCGCTACCCGGCGGCTGGTGGATGACAGCCTGCGCGCCGCCGGGGTGGTGCCCCAGGTGCGGGTGGAAATGGAATCGGTAGAAGGGCTGCTGGATGTGTGCCGCTGGGGTGACCTGGCCTGCATTGCGCCCGAGCGTGCGGCCCGGCAGGCGAGTGATCTGCACACCATTGAACTGCGCTCGCCCGCCATGGTGCGGCACGCGGGCATTCTGTGGCGCAAGGGCGCTTCGCGCAGCCGCGC
>DAIQRN010000471.1:0-2567 GCA_036786185.1 Acidovorax sp.
CGCCGAACGCCGAATGCCCCGCCCACTGCGGCGCCTGCCGCCTGCGGGCCACGGGCGCATTCACCGCCCTGGCGCCGGCCACGGTGGAGTTCATCGATTCGCTGCGCGCGGGCACGGTCACCGTGGCTGCGGGCGAAACGCTGGTGCACGAAAACCAGGCGAATGCGCGGCTCTTCACGCTGTATTCGGGCTGGGCGTTCCGCTACAAGACCTTGAGCGACGGCCGCCGCCAGATCCTGAATTTTTTGCTGCCGGGGGATCTGGTGGGGCTGCAGCAGGAGTTTGGCGAAGCAGCCCTGCACGGCATCGAGGCGCTCACGCAGTGTTCGCTGTGCGTGTTCCAAAGCGACAGCCTGTGGACCATGTTCCGCGAACATCCGCGCCTGGGCTACGACATCACCTGGCTGGCCGCGCACGAAGAGAGCCATGTGGACGAGAACCTGCTGACCGCCGGGCGGCGCAACGCCGCCGAGCGCGTGGCGATGCTCCTCATGCACCTGTACCGCCGCCTGGAGCGCATCGGCCTGGCAGAAGAAGGCACGGTGGCCTTCCCGCTCAACCAGCAGCACATCGCCGATGCGCTCGGGCTTTCGCTGGTGCACACCAACAAGACGCTGCGCCGCCTGGCGGCGCTGGGCCTGCACGAGCTCCACAATGGCCGCCTGCGGCTGCTGAACCCGCGCGCGCTGGCGCGCATTGCGGACTATTACGACACGCCCCCGCGCCTGATACCGATGCTGTAACGGGACAGGTTTTGATGGTCGGCTTGTTTGTTATCAAATAGGCCTCTGGCGCTTGCTGGATAAGTGCTGGAAGCTATCAATGGCATAGCATTTTGAGGACCGCAGGCGGCAGCCGATAATCCTTGCCAAGCCCGGGCGCGTGGCCCCGGGCAGCGCAATCGATCCCTCTGTTCCGCTTTTGTTTTTATGACCCCCCTCGACATCCTCATCATGGCGGCCGGCAAAGGCACCCGCATGAAAAGCCGCACCCCGAAGGTGCTGCAGCGCCTGGCCGGGCGGGCGCTGCTGCACCATGTGCTCGACCAGGCAGCGCACCTGCAGGCGCGCAGCGCCATCGTCATCACCGGCCACGGCGCTACAGAAGTTGAAGCTGCTTGCGCAGGCGTGGCAAGCGCTGGCGGCGGATTTGATCTGAAGTTTGCGCGGCAGGAGCCCCAGCTGGGCACCGGCCACGCGGTGATGCAGGCCGTGCCGCACCTGCGCGATGATGATGGCACGGTGGTCGTGCTGTCGGGCGACGTACCCCTGACCCGGCCCGACACATTGCGCGCGCTGGTGGCCGCCAGCGCCGGAGGCAAGCTGGCGCTGCTGACTGTGGCCCTGCCCGATCCCACCGGGTATGGCCGCATCCTGCGCACCGCCGACGGCGTGGTGCAAGGCATCGTCGAGCACAAGGACGCGAGCGAGGCGCAACGCGCGATCACCGAGGTCTACAGCGGCATCATGGCCGTGCCCGCGCGGCAACTGCGCAGCTGGCTGGCGCGGCTGACCAACGACAACGCGCAGGGTGAGTACTACCTCACCGACATCGTCGCCATGGCCGTGGCCGACGGTGTGCCCGTGGTGGCCCACCGCATCACCGACGCCTTGCAGGTGGCGGGCGTGAACAGCCCAGCGCAGCTGGCCGAGCTTGAACGCGCCCACCAGCGCGCCCAGGCCCACGTGCTGATGGAGCAGGGCGTGCGCCTGGCCGACCCCGCGCGGTTCGACCTGCGCGACGATGCGCGCACCGGAGCGCGTGGTGAACTGGTCTGCGGGCAGGATGTCGAGATTGATGTGAACTGCGTCTTCACCGGCCGCGTGGAGCTGGGCGAGGGCGTGAGCATTGGCGCTCATTGCTGCATCGCCAACGCGCGCATCGCAGCGGGCGCCGTCATCCACCCCTTCACCCACATCGACGGCGAAAAGGCTGGTGCCAACGTGGGCGAGGGCGCGCTGATCGGCCCCTTTGCCCGCCTGCGCCCCGGCGCGCAGCTGGGCCGCGAGGTGCACATCGGCAACTTTGTCGAGGTCAAGAACAGCACCCTTGCCGACGGCGCCAAGGCCAACCACCTGGCCTACCTGGGCGACGCCACCGTGGGCGAGCGCGTGAACTACGGCGCGGGCAGCATCACCGCTAACTACGACGGTGCCAACAAGCACCGCACCGTGATCGAGGCCGACGTGCACATTGGCAGCAACTGCGTGCTGGTGGCGCCCGTCACCATTGGCGCGGGCGCCACGGTGGGCGGCGGCAGCACCATCACCAAGGACGTGTCGCCGGGCGCCCTGGGCGTGGCGCGCGGCAAGCAGGTGGCCATTGCCAACTGGCAGCGCCCGGCCAAACAAGCCAAGCCATGACGCCCGAACAGCAGCTGGCCGACCTGCGCGCCACGCACGACGCGCTGTTGCAGGCCATTGCGCACGACCTGCGCGCGCCGCTGCGGCACTTCACGGCGTATGGGGCGCTGGTTAAAGAGGCTTTGGACGAGGCGCCACCCACCCCCGCGCTGCAGGAGGCGCAGGGTTTTCTGGCCACCATGGACCAATCTGCCCGCCGCATGG
>DAIQRN010000050.1:0-10693 GCA_036786185.1 Acidovorax sp.
GCTGGTGCAAAGCGGGTAGGCGTAGATGTGGTGCGGCACCCGCAAGCCGTCCAGGAAGAACATGCCCAGGGATTCGAGTTCGGACGTTTCGACCTGGGCGGCCAGGCCTTCGCCGACAAGGATGGGGTGGGACAGGTCGGCGGTCATGTGGACCAGACGACTGGCGATGGTGACGGTGCGCCCCATGACCATGTGGGTGCGCCGGCTGGCCTGCCCGAAAGAGCCGGCCATGGCGGGGCCACTTTCGAGGCCTATGCCCAGGGCCAGGGGTTCGAGCCCTGCGGGGGCGGGGTCGGGCAGCACGGCCTGCATGGCGGTGTTCAGGCACACGGCGGCGCGCAGGGCGCTGCGTGCGTTGTCGCCGCTGGCTTCGGCGGGGTTGCCGCCATACCAGACGGCGAGGATGGCGTCGCCCTGGAAGGCTTCGAGCACCCCGCCTTCGGCGGCGACGATGTCGGTGGCGGTGGAAAAGAAGGCGTGCAGCACGGCGGCGGCCTCTTGTGGCGGGCGTTCCTCGCAGTAGGCGGAGAAGTTGCGGATGTCGGCGAACATGACGCAGACCTGCTGCACGCTGGCCTTGATGGCGCTGGAGGGCGGCTGCAGCGCCAGTGCCGCGGCGACGGGCCGGGGCAGGTAGCTGGACAGGTGGGTGTAGAGGCGGTCGCGGTCGCGGCGGCTGCGCGCGTGCTCCAGCGCGGCCCACAGCAGGGCGGCGCCGGCCAGGGCGACCGCGGGCGCGAGCCAGCCGACCCACAGGTCTTGGCGCAGCAGCAGCCAGGCATGGGCGAGCAGCAGCAGCAGCAGCCAGCCGAGCGCCACCAGGGGAAGCCATTGCACGGGGAATACGGGCCAGGCTTGCGGTTGCCCGGCGGCCCCAGGCGCGGCGAGTCGGCGCCGCTGCAGCAGGGTCATGAGCCCGAGCCCGGCCAGCAAGGCGCCAGCTTGCAGCAGCAGGTGGCCTTGGGGGGTGTAGGGCAGCCGCCCATCCATGGCGGCGGTGAGCAGCTGGGCGTGGGCCTGCATGCCTGCGGCGGCACTGCTCAGCGGAGTGGCGATGCGGTCGTTCATGCCGAAGGCGCTGCTGCCCACGAGTACCCAGGCGTTGTGCAGCAGTGCGGCGGGCACGCGGCCGGCCAGCAGGTCGGCGGCAGAGATGCTGACGAAGCTTTCGGGCTGCAGACGCCAGGGCAACAGGATGTCGCCGTTGCTTTGCAGGGGTACGGCGGCAAAGCCATTGTTGGCACCGCGCAGCTGCCAGCTGGGTTGCAGCCAGCCGTTGCCGCGCGCGAGGGTGATGTGGCTTTCGCCGCTGGCCTGCATGAGCGCGACCAGGGCGAGGGCACCATAGGCGCGGTCCTGGTAGCACAGCACGGCAGGTTGCCCGCGCACGACGCCGTCGCCGGAGAGCCGGGGGGTGATGTGGCCGACGTGGCTGCCCTGCCGCAGGAGTGCCCCATCGTTGCCCAAATAACCGCTGGCGTTGGCGAAGGGCACGGAGCAGACGCTCCAGTCCCAGGCGCCGGCGAGTTGGCCGGCCTGGACGTCGTCGCCCTGGCCGGGCAGCGCGAACACCTGGGAGAGCACGGGCGAGTGCTGCGCGATCTGGGTGCGCATGGCGTCGTCGCCGACGCGCGCGTCGGGGAACACGACGTCCCAGATTTGCAGGGCCACGCCGTGGGCCGCGAGCTGCTGCATCAGCTGGGCGGTGCGCGTGCGCTCCCAGGGCCAGGGGCCGAGCTCCTGGAGGCTGCGCTCGTCGATGTCGAGCAGGATGAGCCGGCGCTCTGGCGCCTGCGTGCTACCGGCGCGCCAGATCCAGTCGGAGACGCGCTCCTGCAAGGGCTGGACGACGCCAGGGATGAGCAGGGCCAGCACGGCCCAGATCAGCCCCCCGGCCAGCCAGGCGGTCGCGAGAATCCAGTGGTGCCGCAGCGTCTGCCACGCGAGGGGTTTGCGAGGCTGCAATCAGCGCCCCCACAGGGTCGCGCCTTGGAGCATTCCGGACGACACGGGCTTCTGGAACAGGTAGCCGGCTTCGCGCCCGTTGCTGCTCAGGCCGCCTTGCACGCTGACGTTGCCGCTGGCGGCCCGCATTTGCCCCAGGGCGTCGATGCTGCCGGAGGCCTGCACGATGTCCTGGCCGAGCTGCGGCCCTTGGACCTGCAGGCGGGTGTCGAAGCGGCTTTTGTCGAAATCGACCTTCAGGGTGGCGGCGCTGATGCTGACGGGCTCCAGCGGCTGGTCTGCGGGGCGCACCACGCTGGCGGCTGCGCCGGTGAGCTGGAATTGCGCCACGCCCGCCCCCGGAGCGTAGGCGATGGGCTGGCCGCCTTCCATCTTGCGCAGCAAGGTGTAGGCGCCGTTACCGGCCAGGCGTTCGTGGGCGCTGAGCATGGCGGCGTCCACCTGCTGGCTGAAGCTGTCGCCGCTCAGCGGCTGGGCCCAGGCATACCGGCCCCAGTGCAGGGTGCCGGCATCGGAGGGTCGGGTTTCGGCCAGGGCGCTGGTGACAGCGCCGGCCAGGCGCGATTCGCTCAGCAGCGGCTTGTCGGCGGCTGCGACCAGGGTGCCCAGCGCCCGATCCCGGTGGTCAACCCCGCTCCGCGCGACGGCCTGGGGCAGCGAGGCGACCATGAAGTCCTCTGCCGGTGCCAGTTGCGGCATGCCTTGCAGCCGCAGCATTTCGATCATCTGCCCTTTCATGTCGGCGGAGAGCAGGCGCCCGTCCTGGCAGGAGCCCAGGCCGCGACCACATTCGCCCTGCAGCGAGGCGACGGTGATGGCGCCGGTGAACACGGCGGCGGCGGTGCTGTGGTCGTTGGCCTTGACCACGAAGTCGGTTCCCTTGACGCCGATGGCGGCCAGGGGGGTGTTCAGGCGGAAGCGCTCGCGCGCCGCCCCGCCCCATTGCCCGGTGATGGAACGCATCACGCCTTCTTCGAGCTTGAACTTGATGGCGCCGGCCTGGGGCTGCTCGGCCGAGTAGGCGTAGCTTTGTATCTGCATGCGGCTGGAGGGGCGCACGCTGACGAGCGCGCCGTCGACAAAGCGCAGGTGCACATGCCCGCCAAGTTCGGTGTGGATGGAATCGCCCACCCGGATGGTGCTGCCGCGCTCGACCCAGGCGCTGCGCCCGTCGGCATGCACGATGCGCGCCTGCCCTATGACCAGCGTGGCCTGGGCGACCACTGCGTCCGGCGAAGAGGCTTGCACCCCGGGAACGGCTGCCAGCAGGGCGGCGATGACGATCCGCTCACTTATTGTGCGTATTGCTTTGGACAACATATTTCTCACCTTTTATCCCAGAGAGTTGCAACGCTCTGCGAGCGCGATCCGATGGCGCGGGCACCGAACTGCCCCGAGTTGGCCGAAGATGCATCAGCTGGTTAGTGTGGCATGGTCTTTGCCTGTAAGGCTGTGTCGCCCGTCACATCCGGCACCATTTAGCGCAGCCGCCTGGGCTCAAGAGGCCGCAGTTTGCCAGATACACTCGCGCTCCATGTCCGTTTCAGTTCATCTTCTGGAGGAATTTCCCTTGCTGCAATCACTGACGCGGGGGGAGCTGGAAAATCTGTCGGGCCATATGCATCTGCGCTCTTTTGCACGCAAGGCCATGGTACTGTCCAAAAATGATTCGCTGCATGAGCTGGGTTTTCTCGTGGAGGGCCGGCTCCAGGGGCTCGATTTTACGGTGGATGGCCGCAGCGTCGGCCTGTACTTCGTCGATCCGGGCGATTACTTCGGGGAGTTGACCATGGTGGATGGGCAGGCGCCCGCAGAATTCATCATGGCGACCATGAAGTCCACGGTGGCGTTTGTGGACACCTCGATTGCCCGCCAGGTGATCCTGGGGCATCAGGAACTGGCGCGGGCGGTCATGATGCGTCTGGCACGGCGCATTCGCCTGATCACGGCGCAGCGCACCTTGCTGAGCCTGCCAACGCCTTTCCAGCGCCTGTGCGGCCTGCTTTTACAATTGCCGACGCAGCCGCTCGACAACCTGACGACGATTGAGCCGGTGCCCACGCACCAGGAACTGGCCATGATGATCAATGCCAGCCGGGAGACAGTGACTCGCGCCTTTCAACAGCTGTTTGCCCAACGTGTGCTGGTGCGCGATGGCGATTCTCTGCACATCATGAATTTGCCGTACATCGAGGATATTGCCCAAGGCCGCATTGCCGCTCCCAAGGCTTGAATACATTCACCCGTTGCTATTTTGAATTTTGTTTCCTCTTATCTGCTCCCCTGGTCTCAGGCGGGTTTGATCCGGCAATTTGCCAGCCGCGATATTCAGGCAAGATTTCGCCAGTCCTGGCTGGGCATGGCGTGGCTGGTGCTGGCCCCGCTGTTCATGCTGGTGATTTACACCCTGGTTTTCAGGCATGTGTTCCAGGTGCGATGGGCGCCCCCCGATGAGGGCAATATTGCTTTTGCCCTGCGCCTTTATACGGGCCTGGTGGTGTTCAATTTTTTTGCCGAGTGCATGAACCGGGCGCCGCATCTGATGCTGGAGCAGCCGCACCTGATCAAGAAGGTGGTGTTTCCGCTGCAGATATTGCCCTGGTCCTGCGTGCTGGCGGCCGGCGTGCAGCTGCTGCTGGGCGGCGCCATTTTGCTGGTGCTGCATGTGCTGGGCCTGGGCACCCCGCCGGTCAGCGCACTGGCCTTGCCCTTGGTGTGGCTACCCTTGCTGCCGCTGTGCCTGGGTGGGGGATGGCTGCTGGCGGCCGTCGGGGTGTACATCCGCGATATCGGCCATGTCGTGGGCATGGTGGTGGGCGCGCTGGTGTTCATCAGCCCGGTTTTTTTCCCCATCGAGGCCCTGCCGGGCAAGGTGCAGCAGTGGATGTGGCTGAACCCACTGGCGCCGATCATGACCCAGACGCGTGCCGTGCTGCTGCAGGGCGTATGGCCCGACTGGTCACAGTGGGGGCTGAGTCTGCTTGGCTGCTCTGCGCTGGCTTTGCTGGGGGCAGCCGTGTTTCACCGTTTGCGCCAGGGGTTTGCCGATGTCCTCTGACCTGGTCATTGATGCGCAGGCGCTGTGCAAGCGCTATGCGGCGTACGGCCGCCCCTCGCAGCGGCTGATGCAGTTGCTGTGGGGGCGCAGGTCGGGTGAGGAACAGTCGTTTTGGGCCTTGCGGGATATCAACCTGCAAGTGCCCCGCGGGCAGGTGGTGGGCCTGGTGGGCCGCAACGGCGCGGGCAAGTCCACCTTGCTGCAATTGCTGTGCGGCACCTTGCAGCCTTCTTCGGGCCGGCTGCAGGTGCATGGCCGTGTGGCGGCCTTGCTGGAGCTGGGGGCCGGCTTCAACCCTGACTTCACCGGGGTGGAGAATGTATTCATGAATGGCGCCATTCTGGGAATGAAGCGCCAGGAGATTGAAGAGCGGCTCGATAGTATTCTGGCTTTTGCCGATATTGGGGATTTTGTCCACAGGCCGGTTAAGACCTATTCCAGCGGTATGTTTGTGCGCCTGGCATTCGCGGTGGCCACCAGTATCGAGCCCGACATATTGATTATTGATGAGGCGCTGTCGGTGGGCGATGGGGCGTTTGCCCGCAAATCGTTCGATCGCATCATGCAGCTCAAGGAGGCGGGAAAGACCATTTTGTTTTGCTCGCACTCGATGTATCAGGTCGAGGCGCTGTGCACGCGCGCCATCTGGCTGGAGCATGGGCGCATGCGCATGGATGGCCCGGCCGCGGATGTGACGACGGCGTATGCCGCCAGCCTGCACGAGGGCGCTATGCAGCCAAGGATGAACGCGTTGGCAACGGCTTCGGGCACCGTGCACCCAGGCTCTGGCACGGGCCGCATCGTGCGGGCCGTGGCACGCACACCCACCGAGGTGGGCAGCGAGGTGCAGGTGTTGTCGGGCAGCACCGATGTGGAGCTGGAGCTGGTGTTCGAGATCGATCCCGCCTTGCCCACCCCGGGGGTGGCCGTGGGGCTTTCGGATGCCAATGGCATGACGATTGCCAGCGCCACATCGGTGAACGACGGCGTCTTGCTGTCCACCGACGCCCAGGGGCGGGGGCAGGTCAGCATCGTGTTCAAGAGGCTGCCGCTGCTCAAGGGCTCGTATTGGGTAACCTGCTTTCTGAGTACCGAGGATGGCGTCCACCCCTACGACCAGGTTACCCATTGTCTGCGGCTCAATGTGACGCAGACAGGCCTGGAGCAGGGCGTGGTGAGCCTGCCGCATGAGTGGCGCGTCAGCCGCTCGACCCCATGAAGATGGTTCTTGCACCTGAGTCGCTGGACATTGCGGGCCAGCGCTTTAGCTTGCGCGACCTGGCGCCAGAGGACATGGCGGATGTTCTGGCGCTGCACCGGGAGGTCTTTGGCTCCCGCGTGGATACACGGTGGTTTCACTGGAAATATGTGGCCGGGCAAGGCGAGGGTGTGGGGCTGTGGCGTGATGCGCAGCTGATTGCATTTTGCGGCGGCACGCCCCGGCAGGTGCTGCACAGGGGTGTGCCTGCACGCTGGCTGCAGATTGGCGATGTCATGGTTTCTCCCGCATGGCGCGGCCTGTTCACGCGCAAGAGTCCGTTTTTTCATGTGAGCGAGCGCTTTTACCGCAGCCGGCTGGGGCGCGACAGGGATTTTTCGGCCGGGTTTGGCTTTCCCAACCCGCGGCATCTGCGCCTGGCGGTGAAGTCGGGGCTGAGCCATGACGCGGGCGAAGTGGGTGGCCTGCAATGGCGGATCGAGCGGCGTACGCCGTCGTTCTGGTCGCACTGGCAATGGCGCTTCGAATCCTTGGACCCCGGATCGAGCACCTTCGATACCGCCGTGGATCGCTGCTGGGAGCATATGCGCGCCGGTGGCCATCAAGGCGCGATCGGTGTGCGTGACGCCAGCTATGTGCGCTGGCGATTTGTAGAGCGGCCGGACAAGGGTTACCGATTCCTGGCGCTGCGCCGCCGTTGGCAATCGGCGCCCCTGGGCATTGCCGTGTTGGCCCAGCCCACAGGCAGCGCAGAGCATTTGCCTTGGCTGGACTGGGTGGGGCCTGCGAGTTTGCTGCCGATGGCTTGGGCCTTGGCCATGTGGCAGGCACGCCGTGATGGCGCTGCCGGCCTGAGCTGCTGGGCCAGTGCGGCCGTTGCCGCAGCGCTGGCGCCCACCCGGCCGATGCCAATGGGCCCCGTGGCAAGTGTCGGCGTGCCTACGGCCTCGACGCTTGCCATTTCGGACGTTGCCGCGCTCGACTGCTGGTGGTCGGGCGGAGATACGGATTTTCTATGACTGCTTCCCCGGTTGCGCCGCTGGCGGCGCAGCATGACAACCGCTTTGATTTTTTACGCCTGTTCGCCGCCTGGCTGGTGCTGTTGAGTCACAGTTTTCCACTGGGCGGACAGCCCGCGCGCGAGCCGCTGGGAAGCACGCTGGGGCTGGATACGCTGGGCGGCGTGGGGGTCACGATTTTTTTTGTCTTGAGCGGTTATCTCGTCAGCCTCTCGCTCTTGCGCAGTCCAAGCCTGTGGGTTTTTGCGCGGCGCCGTGTAGTGCGGATTTATCCGGCCCTGGCGGTAACCTGCCTGTTGTGTGTGCTGGTGCTGGGGCCTGTGGTGACCCAGTTGCCGCTGGATGTCTATTTTCGTGAGCGGGAAACCTGGAATTACCTGAAGACGGCTACGGCATTCAGTATCAAGTTCACATTGCCGGGGGTGTTCGCCGGCAACCCTCTTGCCAATGCCATCAACGGATCCTTGTGGTCGCTGCCCTACGAAATCAAATGCTATGTGGCTTTGGCCATGCTGGGTTTGCTGCCGGGCTCCCTCAGGTTCAAGAGCCTGACTGCATTCGGGATACTGCTGCTGTCGCTGCTTTTCAGGCCCACGGCACCGGGCCTGGGGCTGTTTGACTCCTTTGCCGGATTGGATTTTTACGACAGCAAGCTGGGCCTTTCATTTGCCGTGGGCGCGGTGTTTGCTGCGTGGAAAGACACTCTGCGCCCGTCCTTGTGGGCCGGTTTGGCGCTGGTGCTTTGCGCCCCTTTTGCACCCCATGCTCCTCTTCAAGTTGCCTTCTGGGTTGTGGGCTTGAGCGTGTCGGTTCTGTGGCTGGCCTTGTATGGAAAGTGGCTGCCCGTCATTGCACAGCGTTGGGGCGATTGGTCTTATGGTATGTATCTTTATGGGTTTCCGGTGCAGCAAGCGCTGGCCTTTGCGGGTGGCCATCAGTGGGGGGTTGGATGGTTTGTCGCGCTCAGCACGCTTCTGACGCTCGTGTTGGCAGGTCTTTCGTGGCATGCGATCGAGAAGCCTGCCATGCGCTGGAAATAAGGGGCTCTTGATGCAGCTTTCATCGCCCAATGGGCTTCGTCTTGGACTCGTCGCCTGCGTCAGCCGGCTGGATGTGCTGGCCGGGCGCCTGGCGCTGTCGCCTTGCCTGCAAAAGGGCGGGCTGCCCTGGACGGCGCATTTCAACTGCTCCAGCGCGGCACAGGCTTTCAATCAGGAACTGCGCGCCTGCGACTCGGTGGACTGGCTGGTGTGGGTCCACCAGGATGTTTTTCTGCCGCAAGGCTGGGACCGGCAGTTTCGGCATGCCCTGTCGCAAGCCGTGGCCCGCTGGCCTCGCCTCGCGGTGGCGGGGGTGTATGGCGTGCAAGGCGCAGGGGCACAGGCAAGGCGTGCAGGGCATGTGCTCGATCGCGGCCAACTGCTGCGCGAACCCACCCCTCTGCCCTGCCTGGTGGACAGCCTGGATGAGTTGCTTGTTGCCGTGCGCGTGTCGTCGGGGCTGCGGATGGATGAAGCCATGGGCTTTGATTTCTATGCCACCGATCTGGTATTGCAGGCCCAGCAGGCAGGGCTTTGTGCCGCGGCCCTGGATGCGTACTGCGAGCACTGGTCGGACACGCCGGCAAGCGGGGCCATGCCCGCCCAACTCATCAACCGCGTGAAGTCCAATGGGCAGGCCTTTGAGGCTAAATGGGCACACCGCTTGCCTGTGCAAACACCGTGCTTCGCCATTCATCGCCCCGGGGATGTGTCGGCCTTTGTGGACCGCATTGCCACGGAGGAAAAACCATGAATGGCCGCTTGAGGCGGTGGCTTTGGCGCTGCGCCGCACGGCTGCATCACCTGGACTTTGCACTGTTCTTGCCATACCTTGCGCGGCTGCCGCTTCCGCTGGGTTACGCCCTGGCCGGAGTGCGTGGCCGCATCAACGCCCTGACGGGCCGTGACTGGCGCTCCATGGGCCTGGGGTTTCGGCATATTCATCGCCAGAGCCTGGCTGGGTATGCCCTGTTGCAGCCGTCCGCGAGCAGGGCCCAGTTGAGCGCCTGGAGGCGCGGGCGATTCATCTCGGAGGCACACGATGAGTACGAAGCCCGGCTGATCGCTGCGGGCCGGCTGCAGGAGCTGGGTTGTGAATTTCTTCCCGGCGACGCCCTGAGCCATTGCCAGCAACGAGAGCGTGGCCTGGTTTTGTTGACCCTGCATTTCGAGAGTTTTTTTGCCGGTGTGGGTTTTTTGGGGCGATGTGGCGCGGTGATCAACCTGATGTCGTCCGCAGTGACCCATGACCCGCGCGTTGATCGGGCGGTGCGGACGCACTTTGAGCGCAAGTACCGGGGCCTGGAACACTATCTGAACGGCGGCCAAGTGCTCGATATGGAAATGGGCCTGCGCCCGTTCTATGCCATGCTGAACCGGTGCGAAACCCTGGTGGTGCTCGGCGATGCCCCCGTGCTGCCCAAGGGGGCATCAATGACAGTGGATTTTCTGGGAGGCCCACGCAGGATAGCGGGTGGTGGTCTGCGCATGGCCCAACGTACGGGCAGCGACATAGGCGGATTTGTCTGCGTGCCCGATGGCACTGGACACTATCGGCTTGTAATGTGCGAGCCCGGACCATCGCAGGATCCCGCAACGATAGCGCGTATTTACCATTTTTTCAGTGCGCAAATTGCTGCGCATCCGGGCGGCTGGTGGGCCAGCGATTTGCTCCCCGCAATGCCCGTGCAAGCGGAGGATGCATGAGTTGCAAGGTTGCCGTTGTCATCCCGTGCTATCGGGTGAAGGCGCATATTCTGGGGGTGATTGCACGCCTGGGCCCCGAGGTGACGCAGGTGTACGTGGTGGACGACGCCTGCCCCGAAGAGTCGACAGGCACGGTCATGCTGGGGCTCTATGCCGTTTCGTGTGGAACTTGGCAATAGCTGCCAAGTGCGGCGGGGAGCCTTGGAGTACAAGAGCTGACATTGGACGACAACATTGGAAACATGATCGTGCCCAAAGCAGCAGTCAAGGATTCACAAGGCTTGTCGCCTCAACATGTTGATTCGACAAACCTTTTCCCATGGTTTGCCATGATTTGACCGCATCAAGGCCAAGCCCTGCGGGTGGACTACGTCCAGCCTTGACCCGGTCAAATCATGGCGGCGAGACGCCCCAAACCATCTGCCCCACCTTTGCAACTTCCACACGAAACGACGAGGAGCCCATGCTGGCGGCATTGCCTGCCCTGGTAGGTTTGCAGCTTTTACTGTCCTTCATTTCCTTTGATGTGGCCAACGTACCACGCCGGGCCATTCACCCCGATCTGCCAGATTCACCTGCCTCGGAAACGGCCATGCCTGCAACGCCAAAGTATTGAGCCCAAATCCGGATTTAGTCGGCCCTGCAAAACCCAGCCAGCCCCCATAAACACTGGGTTTGCGCTGTT
>DAIQRN010000472.1:0-2552 GCA_036786185.1 Acidovorax sp.
GCTGGCTTTACCGAGCTGGCGCGGTTCATTTTGAATGAAACAAGCCTCTAGCGCTTATCCAGCAAGCGCTAACAGCTTCTTTTTTAATAGCAAATCCATCACGCCTTGTAGGTTGACAGCAGAATGCTGGTCTCGGTATTGGCGATGCCGGGCGTCAGCCGGATGCGGCCCAATGCGGCGTCAAACGCCTCCAGGCTCTCGGCGCGCACCTCGGCCACGATGTCCCAGCGGCCGTTGGTGGTGTGCAGCGTGCCCACCATGGGCTCGCCGCGCAGCGCGCGGATCACGGCGGGCGCGGCGTTGCCCTCGACCGCGATGCTCATCCAGGCGCGGATGCGTTGGGGCTCCGAGTCGGGCCGCAGGCGCACGGTGTAGCCCGTGATGACGCCGCTCTCTTCCATCTTGTGCAGACGGTTCTGCACCGTGCCGCGCGATACGCGCAGCTTCTGCGCCAGCGTGGCCACGGGGGTGCGCGCATCGGCGCGCAGGATGCTGAGGATTTCGCGGTCGGTGTCGTCGAGCTTGCTCATAGTGAACCTTATCACTGTCAGAGTGGCAGATTTTGCTGCATTTTGATCAGCTTGAAGGCTTTTGGCTGCCAGGGCCTGCGCGGAGAATTCTCCCGAACTACTCTGACACCCCCTTCACCGCCATGCCCACACCCCCCTCCATCCAGGCCCCTTCCGCCGTGGTGATGGTGCGCCCGCACCGTTTTCTCCCCAACCCCGAGACAGCTTCGGACAATGCCTTTCAGGCCCAGGTCGTGGCGACGGCACCGGCCGACGATGTGGCGCGGCGGGCGCATGCCGAGGTGACGGAGGCCGCGGCAGCACTGCGGGACGCGGGCGTGCGCGTGCACCTGTTTGACGACCCGGGTGAGCGCCACACGCCCGACGCAGTGTTCCCCAACAACTGGTTTTCCACCCACGCGGGCGGGCATGTGGCCATTTACCCCATGTACGCCGAGAGCCGTCGGCGCGAGCGGCGCAGCGACGTGATCGAGCTGCTCAAGGCCGAATACCGGGTGCAGGACGTGATCGACTACTCGGGCCTGGAAGCCGATGGCATGTTTCTGGAAGGCACGGGTGCCATGGTGCTCGACCACATCCACCGCATCGCCTACACCGCGCAATCGAACCGCGCCGACCCCGTGGCGCTGGAGCGCTTTTGCACCCATTTCAATTACGAACCCATGGCCTTCGCCACGGTCGACGCGCGGGGCCGCCCCTGCTACCACACCAACGTGATGCTGTGCGTGGGCACCGACTTTGCGCTGGGCGGCTTTTACCTGATCACCGACCCGGCCCGGCGCGACGCCGTGCGTGCGCGGCTGCGCGAGACGGGGCGCGAGCTGATCGAGCTGAGCGCCTGGCAGATCGGCGAATTCGCGGGCAACGCGCTGGAGCTGCAGGGCACCCAGGGCCGGGTGCTGGCGCTGTCGGCACGCGCGGCCGCCAGCCTGACGCCTGCACAGAAGGCAGTGATCGAACGTAGCGCGGCCCTGCTGCCGCTGACCGTGCCCACCATCGAGCTGGCGGGCGGATCGGTGCGCTGCATGCTCGCGGGGGTGCACCTGGCGCGGCGTGACCCGGTTCAAGCCAAATTAGCCGCTAGCGCTTGATGGTCAAGCGCTAGAAGCTATTTATTTAATAGCATCACCCTGCCCATCCTGCGGCGGCAGCACATCCAGCCGCGCATCGCAGCCCGCGCCGGACGCGATCCAGCGCCGGGCCAGGGCCGACAGCGCCCGCACCGCCCAGGGCGGGGTCAGCCCCGTCACCCCGCCGGGGTCAGCCACCATGCCGCACCAGTAGCGCTGGTCCGCATCGCTCCAGCGCAGGGCCGTGCAGGCGCCCTTGCGGCGGCGCGACACCAGCATGCCCAGCGGGCAGGGCTCGGCCAGGCAGCACAGGCCGCAGCCGTTGCAGGGCGCGCCCTCGGCGGGCTTGGGCGGGGCACTGGGCTGCAGCCACACCACGGGGTGCTGCGGCCTTGGCATCAGCGCCTCAGCACGGCCGCCAGCGCCTTGCCCGTATGGGTGCCTGCGGCCACCACGTCCTCGGGCGTGGCGGCGGCCACGATGCACCCACCCTCCTTGCCGCCTTCGGGACCCAGGTCGATGATCCAGTCGGCCTCGGCGATGACATCCAGGTCGTGCTCGATCACCACCACGCTGTGACCGCCGTCCACCAGGCGGTGCAGCACGCGGATGAGCTTGTCCACGTCGGCCATGTGCAGGCCCACCGTGGGCTCGTCCAGCACGTACAGCGTGTGCGGCACCTTCTGGCCACGGCGACCCACCTCGTCACGCACCTTGGTGAGTTCAGTCACAAGCTTGATGCGCTGCGCTTCGCCGCCGCTCAGGGTTGGCGAAGGCTGACCCAGCGTGAGGTAGCCCAGGCCCACGTCCTTCAGGAGCTGCAGCGGGTGCGCGATGGAGGGCATGCTGGCGAAGAACTCCACCGCCTCGTCCACCTCCATCTGCAGCACGTCGCCGATGCTCTTGCCGCGCCAGGTGACGGCCAGCGTCTCGGGGTTGAAGCGCGCGCCGT
>DAIQRN010000473.1:0-2548 GCA_036786185.1 Acidovorax sp.
TGAGGATCGGTGAGGTGCAACTCCCAGAAGTGATCCTGGCCGTTGACGCTCAGGTACGTTTCAGCTGGATCATGCTTGGCCGCGAGCCACGTTCGACAGAAGAGCTGCTGATGGTCTACGCCGGCATCATGGCCCACGGCACCAGTCTGACGGCGGCCGAATGCGCCCGTATGATTCCGCAGTTGTCTGCCACCAGCATCCGTCAGGCCATGCGTTGGGCCGGGGACGAGCGTCGCTTGAGTCAAGCCTGCCACGCGGTGCTGGAGTTCATGCAACGGCACCCCATTGCAGCGACATGGGGTCGCACGGACCTGGCGTCGTCCGACATGATGAGCATGGAAACCACCCAACGGGTGTGGCAGGCCCGACAGGATCCAAGACGCAACACGTCCTCGATTGGCATCTACTCCCATGTGCGTGACCGATGGGGGATCTTCTACGCGCAGCCTTTTGTGCTCAATGAGCGCCAGGCAGGGGTCGCCATTGAGGGTGTCGTGCGCCAAGAATCCATCGAGACCAGCCAGTTGGCGGTGGACACCCACGGCTACACCGACTTTGCCATGGCGTTGGCCCGGCTACTGGGGTTCGATCTATGCCCACGACTGAAGGAATTGAAGCAGCGTCATCTGTACGTGCCGCGTGGCACGATCATTCCACCGGAGATCGCAGCAGTTTGCGAGGCTACCGTCGATACCGCTTTGATTGAGAAGCACTGGGACACCTTGGTCCATTTGGCAGCCTCGGTGATGAGCGGCAACGCCAGCGCAGTTGCAGCGCTGGCCAGATTTGGATCGGCGGCGCGGGGAGACCCCATCTACGAAGCGGGTGTTCAGTTGGGGCGCTTGCTGCGAACTGCGTTCCTGGCCGACTACTTTGTCAAAGACGCCTTCAGGAATGAGCTGCGTCGGGTACTCAACCGGGGTGAGGCGGTCAATGCCTTGAAGCGGGCGATTTATACCGGCAGAGTGAGCCCGGCTCAGGCCAAGCGGGCCGAGGAAATGCAGGCGGTGGCTGACGCCTTGAGTCTGTTGGCCAACATCATCATGGCCTGGAACACAACCCAGATGCAGGCCGTTCTGGACCGCTGGGCCAACCGGCGTCAGGTCATCCCGGCGGAGCTCACGGGGAAAATTGCGCCGACGCGGCTGCAAGGTATCAATTTGAGGGGCGTATTCCGCTTTCCAGTGGAGCGTTATGCCAGTGAAATCCTGCCGTCACAGACCACGCCGAAAACCGGGACCGGCGGTTGAAACCGAGCACGCTTTTGCGCCCTCAAACGGCGATCAAAAAAATCAACAGGAAACCCAATGAAATCAATGGCTTGGCAGGCCACCCCTACGCCAGTGCTCGATCTCCTACCGTCACTTTTGACAACGAAAACAAATCGACCCCCAAGAGGGCTCCACTCCAACGGCCCAGAACTACACGGAGCTGCAGCGGGCCTACGACCACTTCAACCAGGCGCTGTTCGAGAGCGCGCTCCCGGCGTGCCTGATCACCCTGCAGCGGGAGAAGCGCACCTGCGGGTACTTCTCGCACCAGCGCTTTGCGGATCTGGACGGACGCACCACCGACGAGATCGCGCTGAACCCGGCCTACTTCGCCGTGGTCCCCCTGGTCGAGACCATGCAGACCCTGGTCCATGAGATGGTCCACCTGTGGCAAGCCCACTTTGGCAAGCCTGGTCGAGGCCGGTATCACAACGGCCAGTGGGCCGACAAGATGGAGGCCATTGGCCTGATGCCCTCCTCTACCGGCAAGCCAGGTGGCCAACGGACCGGTGACTGTATGGCCGACTACGCCATCGAGGGCGGCCGCTTCCTGCAGGCTTGCGCGGCGCTGGTGACGGCTGACTTCCGGATCAGCTGGTACGACCGGTTCCCTGCGCCGGAAGTGGTGGCCGCTGGCCAGCAGTGCGAGGCGATGCAGCTGAGTGCGGCCGTCGGCGGCGGCTCGACGCCGGCGCAAGCATTGCCGGTTGCCACCAGCCTGGTGGTGCAGCCGACCGTGACCAACGGGGTTGCCGCGCCGGCCACAAACAAGTCCAACCGGGTGAAGTTCACCTGCGGCTGCGGGCAGAACATCTGGGGAAAGCCGTCCCTGCGTGTGCTGTGTATGGCGTGCGGCACTCCCTTTCGGGAGTTCCTACCAACGAATCCGACAGCTGCAGCAACCTTTGACCTAATCAACTGACGGGTGTTGTTCAACGTCGCACATGCAGCCAGACGGTGCGCAAAGGCTCGTGGGCCGATTTCTGCAATCCAGCCAACGAATCGGCTGCAAACCCGCGCCAGCATTGAGTTTTCGTCCCTGGCCGTTTTCGTGCGGTCGGGTGCAAACCTGCAAACCCGGTACGCACCAAGGTTCGCACCTTCTGCGTTGCCGCCATCCCGCATAGGCCCGCAATGACTGGGCTTTCGGCCCGCTGGCCCACACAGCCAGGTGCGAACCGCAAACCCTGCAAACCTTGTTTCCTGGCCAGACGGTGGCGCAATGCTGCGCTTGCGCCCCCCGTATGGCGCCTTCGCCAGGAAGGACCCCTTTCGCC
>DAIQRN010000051.1:0-10638 GCA_036786185.1 Acidovorax sp.
GGCGCGGCTTGCTGGCGGGGGTGGAGGGGCATTTCCGCTCGCGCACTGCCGGGCCTGCGCGCCTGCTGATGCTCGATATCGACCATTTCAAGCCCATCAACGACACCCACGGCCACCAGGTGGGCGACCAGGTGCTGTGCCACATTGCCGCAGTGCTGCGCGGCGTGCTGCGAAGCGGCGACCTGGCCAGCCGCACAGGCGGGGAGGAGTTCGTCATCGTCTGCCTGGACGCGGACGATGACGGCGTGATGCGCCTGGCCGAGCGCCTGCGCCGCGCCATCGAGCAGCAGGCGATGCCCTTGCCGGGTGCCAGCGCGCCGCTGCGCTGCACCGTGACCATCGGCATCTCGCACGCCTTCCACCGGTCCGATGGGCTTGACGCCGCCATGCAGCAGGCTGACGACGCGCTCTACCGGGGCAAGGCATCCGGGCGCAACCGTGTCGAGCGCCAGGAGGCCGCGGCCCCTGCGCGGGCCCTCGACGCCGGAGCGCTGGGGGCTGGCTGAGTCCCCGGGCCGAGGGGCAGGGCGGGTGGCAAAATGCAGCGCTACCCTTGTTGTGCCTGTGTGCCGTGGCGCCATGTGCGCCAATCCATTGTTCCCATCCGTCCGCTTCGAGAGAGAGATCCCGTGTCCTTTGTCTATTCCGCCCTCGCGATCGTCGCCGCCTACCTGTTGGGCTCCCTGTCGTTCGCCGTCATCGTGACGCGCGTGATGGGCCTGAGCGACCCGCGCACCTACGGCAGCAAGAACCCCGGCGCCACCAACGTGCTGCGCTCGGGGTCCAAGGCCGCCGCCATCGTCACGCTGCTGCTCGATGCCCTGAAGGGCTGGCTGCCTGTGGCACTGGTGATGTGGTTTGGCGAGCCCTACGGCCTGGATGACGGCACGGTGGCCCTGGTGGGGCTGGCGGCCTTTGTGGGGCATCTGTGGCCCGTGTTCTTCCGCTTTGAAGGCGGCAAGGGCGTGGCCACGGCCCTGGGCGTGTTGATGGGCATCAGCGTGTGGCTGGGGTTGGCCACGGCGCTCACCTGGCTCATCATTGCGTTTTTCTTTCGCTACTCTTCGCTGGCCTCGCTGGTGGCGGCTGTCTTTGCGCCCGTGTACTACCTGCTGGTGGATGGCGTGGTCTGGTACGCCGAGGGCACGATTGCCGCCGCCATCGCGGTGATGGCCGTGCTGCTGGCCTGGCGCCACAAGGAGAACATCCAGCGCCTCATCGCGGGCAAGGAGTCTCGCCTGGGCAGCAAGAAGGCTTAGGTTATCGCGGCGCCTCGTTCAGCGCCGTTTTAGAACGCGCCAGGCGCCGTGACCAGCCCCCGCAGTCCGGCGCTGTGCTGGGCTGCGTACAGGCCCAGCCGCACCATGGTGCGGTGGTTCAGCTCCAGGCTCACGGCGGATCGCGCCAGCGCTGACTGGATGTGGGGCTTGCCGGTGGCGGTCTGGTACAGGTTGGGCTGCGCATGGTGGTGGCCAGCACGGTCCAGCAGGCTGGCCACCAGGGGGTGGTTGGCCTTCTCGCTGCGGCGCAGCACGATGGCGGTTTCGCCGTTGTCCAGTTTCACGAAAGTACCCGGCGGGCACAGGCCGATGGAGCGCACCAGGGTGTAGCTGACCTCGTCGCGGTGGTCCGCCTCCTGTCCCACGAGGGCGCGCACCGAGTCGGTGGCGCTGCGGCCAGCGCGGGATTTGCGCGGGCTGATCATGGCGGCGTAGCGGTCGATGGTGCCCAGAACGCGCGTGAGGCGGTCTTCGGGCTCCTGGTCGGCCAGCGGCACGCGGTCGGGGAGGATGGCGTGGTGCTGGCCCACCACATCCAGCCACAGCAGGTCGTTGATGTGCAGGCGCTGCAGCAGCAGCATGCTGTCTTCGGGGTGGCTGCGGATGGCCTCCTGCTGTGCGGCGTTCGGGCGCTCGCGCTGCTCGGCCAGTTCGTCCTGCAGGGCCGTAATACCGATGTTCATGGTCAGCGCCGCGCGGACCAGGCTGTCGCGCTCGCGCTGGGGCAGGGCCAGCTGCTGCGCCATGATGTGGCACAGCGTGCCGCACACCAGTGCGTGCGATGCGCTGTAGCCCACGGTGGACGTGGAGGCCAGCTGGAACATCAGGTACAGGGCCGCATCGATGTCGTGCGCCACCAGGTCCTGCAGCCAGCCGTCGAACTGGCGCACCTTGGCTGCAAAGTCCTGCACCTGCAGCGGCCGCGACAGCAGCACCGACAGCGCGGCCTCCAGGTCGGACCACAGGCCGAGCAGGTCCTCGTACTCGCCCTCGGCGTTATGGTTGTGGGTGGGCATGGAGGGCAAGGAGTGGCGTGATCAGTTGCGCTTTTCCAGCACCATCTGGTCATTGAGGCGGGTCATCTGGAACTCCGTCAGAAAGCTGTTGCCCAGCAGCACGTAGGGCATGGGCTGGGGCGTGATGACGGCTTCCACGCCAAACACCTCCACGTCGCCAATGCGCACCGAGTCGAGCTTCATGCGCCAGCCCTGGGTCACGCCGTTGGCCGTGCTCATGCGCACGGGCTGCCCGCTTTGGTACTTGAGGCCCATGCGGTCCGCATCATTGCGGCCAATGGCCACCGTCGAGGCGCCGGTGTCCACCATGTACTGCATCACGCGGCCGTTGATGGTGCCGCTGTTGACGAAATGGCCCCGGCTGTCCGCCATCAGCACCACGCGCTTGCCGCTGCCGCCGCGTTGCCCCACGCTCACGGGCGATTCGCCCAGGCGCAGCACGCGCCGCGCGCCCTGGACTTCCACCGTGGCCTCTTCCTTGGCCACGGCAATGACCTTCACGCCCTGAAACTCGTCGCCCGCGCTCAGGGCGCGCGGCGGGTTGGCATCCACCACCAGCAGCGCCTTGCTGCCCAGCATGCCCGCCAGGGCCACGGCCTGGGCGTGTGCCCAGGCGGGGGCAAAAAGCAATGCAGCCAACACGGCCAAAAAGCCGTGATACCGGCGCAGCCCGCAGCGACTCAGGGGGATGCTTTTCATGTCAGTCCCGAAAATTGTCGAAGGAGAGGGGGACGTCCGTCACATCCTTGCGGATCAGCGCCATGGCGGCCTGCAGGTCGTCGCGCTTGGCGCCGGTGATGCGCACCTTGTCTTCCTGGATGGCGGCCTGTACCTTGAGCTTGCTTTCCTTCATGAGCTTCTGGATCTTCTTGGCCAGTTCGCTCTCGATGCCGTTTCTCACCTTGATGACCTGCTTGACCTTGTCGCCGCCCACTTTCTGCACGTCACCCATGTCCAGAAAGCGCACATCGACATTGCGCTTGGTGAGCTTGTTGCGCAGCACGTCCTCGATCTGCGCGAGCTGAAAATCGGCATCGCCGATCAGCGTGATGTCCTTGTCCTTGATCTCGATGCTGGCCGACGTGCCCTTGAAGTCAAAGCGCGTGGCGATTTCCTTGGCGGTGTTCTCGACGGCGTTCTTCACCTCGACCAGGTTGGCTTCGCAGACGGTGTCAAAAGATGGCATGTGGGCTCCCAATCAAACGCGGAAAGAACAGAAGGCGGATCGCAGCCCCTCAGAGGGCGGGTGCGACAATCGGGCCAATGGTAGTCGAGAAAAACGCCCCTTTGCAGCCCTGGAACACCTTTGGCATCGCCGCGCGCGCGCAGACGCTGGTGCGGGTGCGTTCCGTGGCCGATCTGCATGCCGTGCTGGCGGACGCCGCGCTGAGCGCCTTGCCAAAATTCGTGTTGGGCGGCGGCAGCAACATCATCCTGACCGGCGATGTGAAGGCCGTGGTGCTCAAGATGGAGATCAAGGGCCTGCGCCTGGTGCAAGAAACCCCCAAGGCCTGGATCGTGGAGGCCGGCGCGGGCGAGGTCTGGCACGACTGCGTGGCCTGGACGCTGGCGCAGGGCTACCCGGGCCTGGAAAACCTGGCGCTGATCCCCGGCACCGTGGGCGCCGCGCCCGTGCAGAACATCGGTGCCTACGGCGTGGAGCTGCAAGACCGCTTCGAGTCGCTGGACGCCATCGACCTCACCACCGGCCAGCCCTTCACGCTCCATGCCGCGCAGTGCGGCTTTGGCTACCGTGACTCGGTCTTCAAACACGCCCCCGCGCAGCCCGGAGCCATGGGCCTGGGCGGGCGGGCGGTCATTACCCACGTGCGTTTTCGCCTGCCCAAGCCCTGGAAGCCGGTGCTGGGCTACCTGGACCTGGAACGCCGCCGCGTGGAAGAGGGCGTGGACCAGCCCAGCGCGCAGCAGATGTTTGACTGGGTCTGCGACATCCGCCGCGCCAAGCTGCCCGACCCGGCCGTGGTCGGCAATGCGGGCAGCTTTTTCAAGAACCCCACGGTGTCGCCCGAGCAGTGCCAGGACATCATCGCCCGCGACCCGAAAATCGTGCACTACCCCATGCCCGACGGCAGCATCAAGCTGGCGGCGGGCTGGCTCATCGACGCCTGCGGCTGGAAGGGCAAGACCATTGGCAAGGCGGGCGTGTACGAGAAGCAGGCCCTGGTGCTGGTCAACCGCGGCCACGGCGCCGACAGCGTGACCGGCGGCGAGGTGATGACGCTGGCCAAGGCCATCCAGACCAGTGTCTATGAGCGCTTCGGTATCCGGTTGGAGCCCGAGCCGGTGGTGGTTTGATGCTATCCATTTAATAGCTGTCTGCGCTTGCTGCATAAGCGCTGGAGGCCTTTTTGGCTCTATAAGAGCGCCGGGCCCGCTATAATGCGCCCCCGACGATTTCGCCGCTTGCGTTTCCATGGGTTCCCTCGCCCCCATTACCAAAAAGGACAGCCATGACCTCCGTTCAGGCACAGCCCTCGCGCGTGCCGTTTTACCTCTCCCTCCTGGTGGCGTTCCACATCGCCATCGTCATCGCCAGCAACTACCTGGTGCAACTGCCGATCACCTTGTTCGGTTTTCACAGCACCTGGGGGGCGTTCAGCTTCCCCTTCATCTTTTTGGCCACCGATCTCACGGTGCGGCTGTTGGGCAAGCTGCCCGCGCGGCGCGTGATTGCGCGGGCGATGCTGCCTGCGCTGGTGGCGTCGTACATCGTGGGCGTGCTGTTTCATCAAGGCGGCTTCAAGGGCTGGGGCGCCCTGGGCGAGTTCAATACCTTTGTGTTCCGCATCGCCTTTGCCAGCTTCGCGGCCTACGTGCTGGGGCAGTTGCTCGACATTCAGGTGTTTGACCGCATCCGGCAAAAGAGCCGGGCGTGGTGGCTGGCCCCCGCCGCAGCGTCGGTGTTTGGCCAGGCGCTGGACACGGCGGCCTTCTTTTCCATAGCCTTCTGGCGCAGCCCCGATGCCTTCATGGCCGCCAACTGGGTGGAAATTGCCGTGGTGGACTACGTCATCAAGCTCAGCGTGAGCCTGCTGCTGTTCGTGCCCGCCTACGGCGTGGCGCTGGCGGCCATCGTGCGGGCGATGCGGGTGCCGCCCGCGCACGCGGCGGCGTAGGCGCGGGGCAGGGCGGGCGCCAAGCCTACACGCTGCGCATCAGCCCGCCATCCACGCGGAGGTTCTGCCCCGTGATGTAGGCCGCGCCCTCGCT
This sequence comes from Acidovorax sp., assembly GCA_036786185.1. Taxonomy (GTDB): domain Bacteria; phylum Pseudomonadota; class Gammaproteobacteria; order Burkholderiales; family Burkholderiaceae_C; genus Acidovorax. The sequence continues at coordinate 5,528 of DAIQRN010000051.1, forward strand.
GGCCAGAAACGCCACCGTCGCGCCAATCTCGTCCGCCGTGCCGTAGCGCTGCAGCGGCACGGACTGGCGGCGGGCATCGGTCTGCGGCAGGCTGTCGATCCAGCCGGGCAGTACGTTGTTCATGCGGATGTTGTGCGCGCCGTATTCGTCGCAGAAGATCTTGGTGAACGCCGCCAGCCCCGATCGCGCCACGGCCGAGGTGGGGAACATGGCGGACGGCTCAAACGTCCAGGCCGTGGAGATGTTGATGATGCTGCCGCCGCCCTGGCGCTGCATGATCGGCGCCACCAGCCGCGTGGCGCGCACCACGTTGAGGAAGTACACCTCCAGGCCTTTCACCCAGTCCTCGTCGCTGATCTCCAGCAGCTTGCCCTTGGGGCCGTGGCCCGCGCTGTTGACCAGCACGTCGATGCGGCTCCAGCGCTGAATCACGGCGTCCACCAGTTTTTGCAGGTCGGCCACGCTCTGGTTGGAACCGGTCACGCCCACGCCTCCCAGCTCCCGCGCCAGCGCCTCGCCCTTACCGGACGATGACAGGATGCCGACGGCAAAGCCCGCCGCGTGCAGCTTGCGCGCCGCCGCCGCGCCCATGCCGCTGCCGCCGGCCACCACGATGGCCACACGTTGTGGGGTTTCGCTCATTGCAGGTTTCTCCAGAAGGGTTGAACGGATGATCCTAAAAAGAAATCCGCCCGGTAGTGAAGCCGGGCGGATGCTTTTATTTTGATAGCTATTGGCGCTTGCTGGATAAGCGCCAGAGCCTGATTTTCTTATTTTTTGCGGGGCTGCATCTCTGGGAGGCAGCCGCCACTCACAGCAGTTCGGCGCGCAGCTGCGCCGCGCTCTTGGGCGAGAGCAGGCCCGGCGGCACGTCGAACACGGTCTTGCAGCCATGCTGGCCGGCCTGGTTGAGGCGGTGCACGGCGCGTGCATAGGCCACCAGGACGCTGGCGGTGAACTCGGGGTTGCTGCCCAGCTGCAGGCGGTATTCGATGACCTGCTGGCTGTCTGCCGCCGTGTTGCCGCTGCGGATCACGAAGCCGCCGTGCGGCATCGCGGCGTGGTCGCGCGCCAGTTCCTCGGCGCTGATGAAGTGCACGGTGGTGTCGTACTCGTCAAAGTAGTGCGGCATGCCGACGATGGCGGCGCGCACGGCGTCGGCGTTGGCGCCGTCCTGCAGCACCACGAAGCATTCGCGCCGGTGCTTTTCACGTGTCGAGAGCTGGGGGCGCACGCCGCTGCGCACCTGGTCCACGGCCTCGGGCACGGGGATGGTGTACTGCACGCCGCCGGCCACGCCGGGCAGGCGGCGGATGGCGTCGGAATGGCCCTGGCTCAGGCCCTTGCCCCAGAAGGTGTAGGTCGCGCCGTCGGGCAGCAGGGCCTCGCCCATCAGGCGGTTGAGCGAGAACACGCCCGGGTCCCAGCCCGCCGAGATGAGGGCCGTGGTCTTGCCCGCGCGGGCCGCGGCGTCCACGGCCTCGAAATGCGCGGGAATGCGCGCATGCGTGTCGAAGCTGTCCACCAGGCTGAAATGCGCGGCGAGCTGCGGGCTTTGCTGGGGCAGGTCGTCCTTGGAGCCGCCGCACAGGATCAGCACGTCGAGCCGGTCCTGGTGCGCCAGCAGCTGGTCCATGCCGTACACCGCAACACCGGCATGCAGGGGCTGGAGTTGCGCCGGGTTGCGGCGCGTATAGATGGCTGCGGCGGTCATGTCGGGGTTCTTGGCCAGCGCGGCTTCTACCCCGCGCCCCAGGTTGCCGTAGCCGACGATGCCGACGCGGATCGGAGAGGTCTTGTTGTCCATGGCGCGATTACTTGCGGGGCGTGCCGTCTTCCAGTTGTGCCAGGGCGGCATTGCCGCCCAGCGACAGCAGGCCGCTCTTGGCGTACACGCCGAGCTTGGCGCGCGTGTCCACGATGTCGAGGTTGCGCATGGTCAACTGGCCGATGCGGTCGAACGGGCTGAACGGCGCGTCTTCCACCTTTTCCATCGACAGGCGCTCGGGCGCGTAGGTCAGGTTGGGGCTTTCGGTGTTCAGCAGCGAATAATCGTTGCCACGGCGCAGCTCCAGCGTCACCGTGCCGGTGATGGCGCGGGCGATCCAGCGCTGGGCCGATTCGCGCAGCATGATGGCCTGCGGGTCGAACCAGCGGCCCTGGTAGAGCAGGCGGCCGAGCTTGAGGCCGTTCATGCGGTACTGCTCGATGGTGTCCTCGTTGTGGATGCCGGTCACCAGGCGCTCGTAGGCGATGTGCAGCAGGGCCAGGCCCGGGGCCTCGTAGATGCCGCGGCTCTTGGCCTCGATGATGCGGTTCTCGATCTGGTCGCTCATGCCCAGGCCGTGGCGGCCGCCGATGCGGTTGGCTTCCAGGATCAGCTCGACCGGGTCGTTGAACTCCTTGCCGTTGAGCGCCACGGGCTGGCCTTCTTCAAAGCGCACCGAGACTTCTTCGGCCTTCACCGGCACGTCTTCCTTCCAGAAGGCCACGCCCATGATGGGGTTGACGATGCGGATGCCGCTGTTCAAGAACTCCAGGTCCTTGGCCTCGTGCGTGGCGCCCAGCATGTTGCTGTCGGTGCTGTAGGCCTTCTCGGCGCTCATCTTGTAGCCAAAGCCGTGTTGCGTCATGAAGGCCGACATCTCGGCGCGGCCGCCCAGCTCGTCGATGAACAGCTGGTCCAGCCAGGGCTTGTAGATCTTGAGCGAGGGGTTGGTCAGCAGACCGTAGCGGTAAAAGCGCTCGATGTCGTTGCCCTTGAAGGTGCTGCCGTCGCCCCAGATGTGGACGTCGTCTTCCTTCATGGCGGCCACCAGCATGGTGCCGGTGACGGCGCGGCCCAGGGGCGTGGTGTTGAAGTAGGTCAGGCCACCGGTGCTGACGTGGAAGGCGCCGGCCTGCAGGGCGGCAATGCCTTCGTGGGCCAGCTGCGTGCGGCAGTCGATCAGGCGGGCCTTTTCGGCGCCGTATTCCATCGCCTTGCGCGGAATTTCGTCGTAGTCGGGCTCGTCGGGCTGGCCCAGGTTGGCGGTGTAGGCGTAGGGCACGGCGCCCTTGAGCTTCATCCAGAGCAGGGCGGCGCTGGTATCGAGGCCGCCCGAGAAGGCGATGCCGACCTTCTGGCCGGTGGGGAGGTTCTGCAGGATGGTTGCCATGGAATTCTCGCAAAAATGATAGCTGCTTGCGCTTGCTGGATAAGCGCTAGAGCCTAAAAATACTACAAATTTCAGCCGAAGTGGCAGATGTAGTGGTAGGCCTCGGTCACGCGGATGTCGAACTTGGAGTTGCCGGGCACGCTGAACTTCTCGCCCGCTGCGGACTTCACCCAGGTGTCGGTGCCCGCCAGCTTGTATTCGCACGACCCGGCCACGCATTCCATGATTTCAGGCGCGCCGGTGTTGAAGGTGAGCGTTGCGGGCAGCACCACGCCCACCGACTTCTTCGTGCCATCAGGGAAGGTGATGCCGTGGCTCACGCACTTGCCGTCAAAGTACACACTGGCCTGGGTGGTGACGGACACGCCGTCGATCTTTTCGGTGGTCATGGATGCGCTGCTCGGTTGGAGGAAACCCGGCATTTTAGGGCAGGCCCCAAAGCAAGAAGAGCCCCAAGGGGCTCTTCTTCATCCTGCTGCCGGCTCAGCGCCAGTAGGGGTTGCGGTGGTGCGGGTAATGGGGGCGGCTGTCGTAGCCGTACTCGATCACCGTCACAGGCGGCGTCACATAGGTGGGCGGCGGTTGGTACACGGGCTGCTGCGGGTAGGTGGATGTGACCACGCCCGGCTGGCTGTATACGCCCTGCGACGCATACGGGTCGGGCTGGTTGGAATAGCTCTGGCCGGTGGCGGGTTGCACGCTCACCGGGATCCAGCGGCCAGGGTCGTATTGCGTGCGCGTGTTGTATTGGCGGCCTGCGTATTCATAGACCACGTCGTAGCCCACAGTGCGGTTTTCGTAATAGGTCTCGGTGGTGCAGCGCTGCACGTTCTGGTATTGCGGCTGGCCGCCTTCAATCTGGTTGCCCAGCACCGCGCCGCCAATCACGCCAATGGCGGTGGCGGCCGCGCGGCCGCTGCCTTTGCCAATGGCGTTGCCCGCTGCACCCCCCGCAATGGCTCCCATCACGGCGCCAGCGCCGCTGGTGCGGTTTCCGCTGTACACGGTTTCATTGCCGCACACCTGCTGCGGCACGGCAACCTGTTGGTAGACCGGCGTGGCCGACAGCACACGGCCTTGCTCCTGGGCGCTGGCCACGGTGGCCACAGCCACCAGGGCGGAAAGAATGGCGATTTTTTTCATGGAGAAACTCCTTTCGAGGTCGGTACATAACGCACCAGACTGGAGAAAAGTTTAGGCCCGCCAGGTCAAGACAGGCGCGCGGTGCCGTAAATCTGCGTAAAGATGTGTGCAATTTTCCCGCTCTGCCGTCATTCACCGCCTGGAGCCGCACCGCGCCAGGCCAGCCACTGGTCGGGCTGAAAACCCACCGACACCTGTGTGCTGCCGCCCTGGCGCCAGGCCACCACGGGGCGCTTGATCACGCTGGGCTGGGCTTGTACCAGGGCGCTGGCGCTGGCTTCGTCCTGTACGGCGGTCTGGGCGCTGGCATCGAGCTTGCGCCAGGTGGTCCCCTGGCGATTGACCAGTTTTTGCCAGCCCACGGCCGCCATCCAGCCGGGCAGCTGGTCGGCGGGAACGCCCTGTTTCTTGAAGTCGTGAAAGGCGTAGTCCAGCCCTTGCTCGGTGAACCAGGCGCGGGATTTCTTGACGGTGTCGCAATTGGGAATGCCGTAGAGCGTGATGTGTGGGTTTGTCATGCCGCACATCATCCGCCACGGCGGCCTGGGCGACAATCCCGGCCTGTATGCACACGACCCCCCACACCCTGCAAGACTGGCTGGCGCATTGCGAGCGCCTGCACCCCCAGAACATCGACATGGGCCTGACCCGTGTGCGCGAGGTGGCGCAGCGCATGGGCCTGGCCTTTGACTGCCCCGTGATCACCGTGGCGGGCACCAACGGCAAGGGCTCCACCTGCGCCATGCTGGAAGCCGTGGCGCTGCAGGCGGGCTACCGCACGGGGGTTTATACCTCGCCGCACCTGGTGCA
>DAIQRN010000052.1:0-10590 GCA_036786185.1 Acidovorax sp.
GTGGGGGGGCCGCCACGGCAGGCGTGTCGCCGGGCACCTGTCCAGCTGCCAGTTCGCTGATGCGCTGAACCAGGGACGCGGTGGACACCGCCTCGCCCTGGCCACCCGCCTGGTGGCGCGCCAGCAGGCTGCGCGACGCGTCAGCGGACTCCAGCAGTACGTCCACCATCTGCGGAATAGGCTGCAGTTCGTGGCGGCGCAGGCGGTCAAGCAGCGACTCCATCTGGTGCGTCAGCTCCGCCACATCCGAAAAGCCAAACGTGGCCGATCCGCCCTTGATCGAATGGGCGCAGCGGAAGATGCCGTTGAGCTCTTCGTCGTTGGCATTGACCAAATCCAGATTCAGGAGCATCTGCTCCATCTGGTCGAGGTTCTCGCCCGCTTCTTCAAAGAAAATTTGATAGAACTGGCTCAGGTCGAAGTCAGCGCCTGCGCCCGATCCTTCTTGGTAGGTTTCCGCCATCGTGGGCTCCTGCTGTGTGCTGGTGATCCTGGCCCATCGACCTTTAGCGGATCACCTTCTGAATGACTTCGATCAGGCGATTGGGGTCAAAGGGTTTGACCAGCCAGCCCGTGGCCCCCGCCGCCCGTCCGGCCTGCTTCATCTGGTCGCTGGACTCGGTGGTCAGGATCAGGATGGGGATGCTCTTGAATTTGGGGTGTTCGCGCAGCCTGCGGGTCAGGCCAATTCCATCGAGCCGCGGCATATTCTGGTCGGCCAACACGAGGTCGATGTTGTGGCTCTCGGCCTTTTCCAGGGCATCCTGCCCATCCACCGCCTCCACAACGTTGTAGCCGGCCCCCGTGAGGGTGAACGACACCATCTTTCGCATGGACGGTGAGTCATCTACGGCAAGAATCGATTGCATGTAAGGCTCCAACGAACTTGAATATATCGGTTAATCAATGGTGTAACGCTCAGAACAGATCCACAGACCCAGCGTCCATTTCGCTTTGCGTCACGGGATTGGGACGGTCGGGCGCCATCTCGGCAAAGGGGGCGGCCTCCTCGCCCTCGTCCTGGCCCATGGCTTCGGAGGCAAGGCGAAAGGCACATCCCTGCAAGACCTTGGTGGTGTGCCAAATCAACTGGGACGCCATGTCCTGGAACTGCAGTTCGGTGACGGCGCTGCGCAACGCGGCGCGCACCGCAACCAGGTCGGGCGAACCGGCGACGGCATCATCGGTCAGCACGGAGTTGGCCTCGCCAAAGCGTTCCAGCAGATTGTCGGTGGCATGGCTCAGCAACCCCTCCAGCCGATGCAAATCGTGCATCACGACCAGGAGGGAGTCTTGCAATTCCGCCGCCACCATGACAGGAATCTGGACAGCGGGTCCTCCTGAGGTTGTTAGCGTAGATTGCATTGTTTCTCCATCGCAGCACGCAGCAGCACAGCAGCAAAAAACACAGGACTACGATACAGGCACTGCAGTCCAAACCGATGCATACACTGGGGGCTTTGCCGCCCATTGGGCACTTGTGCCCCTGCGGCCCCCACCGGACAAACACCTAGTTTGTTCCAATTTGTATCCTATGATAGCGCCCTATGGTCACCATAGCATCAGACCAGACCCTGAGCATCCTGCATCTTGAAGATTCCTTGACGGATCACGAGCTGACGGCACTGAGTTTGCGGCGGTCCGGCCTGCGGTGCCAGCTCCTGCGGGTGGACTCGCTGCCCGGCTTCCAGGCGCTCACGGACCAGCAGCCCTTTGACCTCATCCTGGCGGACTACCGCCTGCCCGGATTTACCGCGCTGGACGCCTGGCGCCATGTGGCTCAAAAGCCGCAGCATCCACCGTTTGTGCTGCTCTCCGGTGCCATTGGCGAGGCCGCCGCCGTCGATGCCATGCGCCTGGGCATCACCGACTACCTGCTCAAGGACGACCTGCAGCGCCTGCCGCACGTGATCGCCCGGGCCCTGGAGGTGCACGAAGCCCGCCGGGCGCGCGAGCAGGCCATGGCCGACCTGGCCACCTCCGAGCGCCGGCTGGCCGACCTGACGGAGCACCTGCAGCTGTCCATAGAACGCGAACGCGCCGCCATCGCCCGCGAGATCCACGACGACATCGGCGGCGCCCTCACCGCCGTGCGCTTTGACGTGGCGTGGATGGGGCGCCACAGCGCCGACCCGGCGATGCAGGAGCACGCCGCCTCGGCGGCCGAAATGCTGCAGCACGCCATTGGCGCCAGCCAGCGCATCATGATGAACCTGCGCCCGCCGGTGCTCGAGCAAGGCCTGGTGGCCGCCGTGCAGTGGCTGGCCGCCGGGTTCGAGCGCCGCACGGGCGTGCCCGCGCGGGTGGTCAGCAGCAGCGAGACCATCGACGCGCCCGCCGACGTGCAACTGGTGGCCTACCGCACCGCGCAAGAGGCATTGACCAACATCTCCAAGCACGCCCAGCCCCGCAAGGTGGGCATTGACCTGTCCGACCGCGAAGGGGTTTTGACGCTGGAGGTGACGGACGACGGGCGCGGCATTGCCGCCACCATGCTGGACAAACCCCAGGCCTTCGGGCTCAAGGGCCTGCACGAACGGGCCCGCACCGTGGGTGGCTGGCTCGACATCAGCAGCCGCCCCGGCCAGGGCACGTCGGTGATCCTGTCCATCCCGCTAACATCCCCCGCACCACCCCAAGTTTCAGGAGATGCGCCGTGATTCATGTGGTCCTGTGCGATGACCATGCCGTGCTGCGGCGCGGCATCCGCGACACCCTGGTCGATGCGCCCGACATCCAGGTCACGGGCGAAGCCGGGGGCTACTCGGAGCTGCGCGAAGTGCTGCGCACCGCCGCCTGCGACGTGCTGCTGCTGGACCTGAACATGCCGGGCCGCAGCGGCCTGGAGGTGCTGGCCAGTCTGCGCGAGACGCATTCCGCCATCAAGGTGCTGGTGGTCTCCATGTACCCCGAAGACCAGTACGCCCTGCGCTGCCTGAAGGCCGGTGCCCAGGGCTACGCCAACAAGGCGGGCGACCCGGTGGAGCTGATCGCCGCCGTGCGCACCGTGATGCAGGGGCGCAAGTACCTCACGGCCGAGGTGGCACAGATGCTGGCCGACAGCCTGGCCCAGCCCACGCCCGAGCTGCCCCACGCGGCGCTGTCCGAACGCGAGTTGCAGACGCTGGTCAAGATCGCCTCGGGCCGGCGGCTGTCGGACATTGCCGAGGAGCTGATGCTGAGCCCCAAGACCGTGAGCGTCTATCGCTCGCGCGTGCTGGAAAAGCTCAAGCTCTCCAACAACGCGGAACTCACCGTGTACGCGATTCGCAACCAGTTGGTTTAAAAATGATAGCTACCAGCGCTTGATACAAAACGATTCCAATACTCTTTCACATTGAAATCAAGGCCCATCAAGCGCTAGCAGCTCCTTTTTTGGAAGCATTCAGCGGGACAGATTGAACACGTCGATGGAGCGCTGCAGCAGCGCCAAAATGGGCTGCTCCATCAGCGGCAGCGTGGCCGTAATGCCCAGCATGCCCACGGTGAGCGTGACCGGAAAACCCACCGCGTAGATGTTCATCTGCGGCGCCACGCGCGAGATGATGCCCAGCGTCAGATTGACGAACAACAGCAGCGCCACCATGGGCAGCGAGATCCACAGCGCACTCGCAAAGATCGAGCCGCCCAGCTCATACAGCCGCATCTGCGCCAGCGATTGCAGAAAGTGGCCATCGACAGGAAAGCTGTCAAAGCTCTTCACCACGGCCATCAAAATCATCAAATGGCCGTTGATCACCACAAAGAGCAGCGTGGCCATGTGGCTGAAAAAGCGCGCCACGGCGCTGATCTGCGCATTGGCCGACGGATCGAAAAAGGACGCGAAGTTCAGTCCCATCTGCAGGCCGATGACCTCGCCCGCCAGCTCCACGGCCGCAAACACCAGCCGCACCGCAAAGCCGATGGCCAAACCCACCGCCAACTGCTGCGCCACGGCGCCCAGGGCGGCGGTGCCGTTGACGCTGATGACCGGCTGATCGCCCAACACGCCCTGCGCGCACAGCGCAATCAAGAACGCCAGCCCCACCTTGACGCGCATGGGCACGGACCGTAGGGAGAACACCGGCGCCACGGTAAACACCGCCAGCACGCGCAAAAAGGGCCACAGGATGGGTGACAGCCACCCCATCAGCTGGGCCTCGGTGAAGGTGATCACGCCCGCTGCACGCGCGCTAGCCAATCATCGAGGGGATGGACTCGATGGTGCGGCGAATGAAATCCACCAGGGTGCTCAGCATCCACGGCCCCGCAATGGCAAAGACCACCATGGCCGCGATGAGCTTGGGCACGAAGGCCAGCGTGGCCTCATGGATCTGCGTGACCGCCTGGAAAATGCTCACCAGCAGCCCCACCGCCATCACCACGCCCAGCACCGGCATGGAGATCAGCAGCAGCAGCGTGAGGGCGTCGCGCCCAATGGTCAGCACCATTTGCGAGGTCATGGCGAAAACTCCTTGCGGTCACTCAGATCACGAAGCTGGCGGCCAGGGAGCCGATCAGCAGGTTCCAGCCATCGGCCAGCACAAACAGCATGAGCTTGAACGGCAGCGCCACCAGCACCGGCGACAGCATCATCATGCCCAGCGACATGAGGATGCTGGACACCACCATGTCGATCACCAGGAACGGAATGAAGATCATGAAGCCGATCTGGAACGCGGACTTGAGCTCGCTGGTGACAAAGGCGGGCACCAGCACGCGCAGCGGCGCCGTCTCGGCCGTGACCTGGGGGTCCAACCGCGCCAGGCGTGAGAACAGCGCAAAGTCCGACTGCCGCGTCTGCTTGAGCATGAAGCTGCGCATGGGTGCATCGGCCTTCTCCAGCGCCTGCTCGAAGGTGATGGCGTTGGTGGTGTAGGGCACGTAGGCCTCCTGGTACACACGATCCAGCGTGGGCCCCATCACAAAAAACGTCAAAAACAGCGACAGGCCAATGACGACCTGGTTGGGCGGCGCCTGCTGCGTGCCAAGCGCCTGGCGCAGCAGCGACAACACGATCACGATGCGCGTGAAACCCGTCATCATCAACAACACGGCGGGCAGGAAGGACAGCGCCGTGAAGAACAACAGCGTCTGGATGGGCACCGAGTAGCTGGTGCCTTGCGGACCGCTGCCCACCACCAGCGGCAGCGAGCCCTGCGCCTGCTGCGCCACCGCGGGCGCGGCCACGCTCAGGGCCGCCACGGCGGCAACGGCCAGCAGACAAGTTTTGCTGTCACGCATGCTCGGACACCTGCGCGCCCTGGCGCACCGCTGCGGAGACCTCCTGGGCAAACGACGGCACGGTGGTCGGGGCGGGGGTTGGCCCCGTAGCGGGCATCACGTGCAGGCAGGTCATGGTCTGCCCCGTCACGCCCAGCACCAGCCAGGTGCGGGCATGTTCCGGCCCCACCTCCACCGTCACCACGCGCTGCTGCGGCCCCACGGCCACCGTGGACAGCACGCGCGATGCTGTCCCGGCCACCGCCGCGCCCACGCCGTGGCGCTGCTGCAGGCGCTTGACCAGCCACGGCAGGCAGGCCATGGCACCCACGAAGAGCACCACGACCACCAGGGTCTGCGTCATGCCGCCGCTATCCACGGCTGACCCGGCGCAAACGTTCGGAGGGCGTCACCACATCGGTCAGGCGGATACCGAACTTGTCGTTCACCACCACCACCTCGCCCTGGGCAATGAGGTAGCCATTGACCAGCACGTCCATGGGCTCACCGGCCAGAGCGTCCAGCTCCACCACCGAGCCCTGGGCCAGTTGCAGGATGTATTTGATGGGCACCTTGGTGCGCCCCAGTTCCACCGACAGCTGGACCGGGATGTCCAGCACCATGTTGATGTCGTTGACGGTGTCGCCACCGCCGGCGCCCGAGAACGGCCGCACGGGGTCTCCCGACAGCGGCCCGCCCTGCTCGGCGTCACCGGGTTTTTCGTCGGTGCGCTTTTGCTCTTCCAGCGCTTCGGCCCAGCCTGCAAACGGATCTTCTGCGGCTGCGTCGTCCTTGTTGTCTTCTTCAGTTGCCATTTTTCTCTCCCATCCAGCCTATGTCTCCGGTACGCAGGCATTCTTCAACGCGAATGGCGTACTTGGAATTGTGGGTTCCGTACTGGCATTCAAAAATAGGAACCCCGCCAATCGTCGCGCGAATGCGGGGCTCGCGGTCCAGCTCGATGAAGTCGCCGGGCTTCATGGCCAGGAGTTGCTCCACGGTGGCATCGGCCTTGGCAAGCTCTGCCACCAGCGTCACCTCGGCAGACTGGATCTCGCGCGAGAGCACCCGCACCCAGCGGCGGTCCACCTCGATGGAGTCGCCCTGCACCGAGGAATACAGCACGTCGCGGATCGGCTCCAGCGTGGCGTAGGGCATGCAGATATGGATGGCGCCGGACAGATCGCCAATTTCCAGCTGGAACGCCGTGGACACCACGATTTCGCTCGGGGTGGCAATGTTGGCAAACTGCGGTTGCATTTCCGAGCGCTGGTATTCCAGCTCCAACGGGTAGATGCCCTGCCAGGCCTTGTTGTATTCGGCGCAGATCACGTCCACCAGGCGGTTGATAACGCGCTGCTCGGTGTGCGAAAAGTCCCGCCCTTCAATCCGCGTCTGGAACTTGCCCACGCCGCCGTAGAGGGTGTCGATGATGCCGAACACCAGCGAAGGCTCGCACACGATCAGCCCGCTGCCGCGCAGGGGGCGGATGGCCACGATGTTGAAATTGGTCGGCACGGCCAGCGCACGCAGAAAGGCGCTGTAGCGCTGCACGGATACCGTGCCCACGGAAATCTCGGGGCTGCGGCGGATGAAATTGAACAGGCCAATGCGGAAATTGCGCGCAAACCGCTCGTTGACGATTTCCATCGTGGGCATGCGCCCACGAACAATGCGCTCCTGGCTGGAGATGTCGTAGTTGCGAACAGCGCCGGCCTCAGCCACTTCCTCAACCGACTTCTGACTCTCGCCGGTTACCCCTTCCAGAAGGGCATCAACCTCTTCCTGCGAAAGAAATGAATCACTCATGACTGGTCCTTGCCCGTGTCATTGGATGATAAAGCTGGAGAACAGCACACGGCGCACTGGGTTGCGCGCTGCCCGGCGACGGGGCGCTTCGTCCTCGTCCTCATCGGCATCCCTGTCACGCGCACGCTCCTGCCCGCGCGCGCGCTCGGAAGGTACGGAATAGCCCAGGGGGCGCGAAACTTCCCGCAGCACATCGGCCGCCAGTTTTTCCTTGCCTTCGCGCTGCAACAACTCGCTGGAGGTACGCTGGGACACCAGCATCAAGACCCCGCTGCGAATCGCGGGCAGGTACTGCTTGATCTGCTCGGCGGTCTTGTCGTCGTCCACCTCCAGGGTGATGCCGATCTGGGCAAACCGGTCTCCGCCCGGGTCGGCCAGGTTCACCACCATGTTCTCCATGGCCAGAAAGGTCGGCGCCGCCTTGGGAGCCTCTCGGCGCGCAGGCGCGCCGCCGTCTTCCTCGTCACCGTGCGAGCGGCTCATCGCCAGCCAGGCGGCCACGCCGCCACCGACCACCAGGACGGCCACCACCCCAAGAATGATCAGAAGCATCTTCTTGCTTTTGGCTGGCGCGGCTGCAGTGGTATTGGCTGACACGATGCGGGTTCCTTGCGGTGGTGACACGCTGCACCTGCGCCCTCAGAGCGCAGGCAAGGCTGGATGGCCCATTATTGGGCGGGGTGCCAACCCATAATAGCCAGAATAAAAGCCCAAAACCATGGTATTCGCCGCGCTCGCGACCTACCCGATGGCTGGGCGTTACACGAAGACGTCCACGGCGCGATCGGAGACACCACCACCGCGTAGCGACGGCGCGGTGCCCGCAGGCGCCCCCGCCACCACTTGCGCCCGTCGTTCGCCATCGCGCGGGCGCTGTTGCTGTGCGCCGCCACCCTGGCCCGCCGACGTGCCCACCGACATGCCCGACAGCATCAGCCCTTCGCCGCGCAGCAGATCACTGAGCTGGGCCATGCTGCGGTCCAGCATCTCGCGGGTCTGGGCCTGGTCGCTGCGGAAGGAAACATGGGCCTCATTGCCCGTGAGCGATACCGACACCTCCACGGGCTGCCCGTCGCGGTTGAGCGTCAACTCGGCGTTCTGGGTTTTTTGATGAACCCAGTAGGCCACCTGCTCCGCGATCTGCTCCTCGGCCCCAGCCTGCGCTGGGTCCACAAACACGGCGCCGTCCGCCACTGCACCCGGCTCTTGCGGGGTGCTGGCCGCTACGCCGTCCGCCCAGGCGGCGGCGCCCTGCTGGCCGTTACCCGAGCCGTTGCCCGCCCCTTCGCCGCCCCGCGCAGAGCTTGCGGTCAACACGCCCTCCGCCACGGTCGCCGCCAGCTCGCCTGCGGGCGCACCCACCGCCGAGCGCTCCACGGCCGCAGCCCCCGCCGCCGCGCGTTCGCCACCGGTCTGGGGCTGGACACCCAGAGTTGGGACAAGCGCCTGCGCACCGGCGGGCAGCCTGCCCGCATCGCCCACCACCGCTCGCAGACCCACAGCCTCCAGGGCATCGGCCTTCTGGGCCAGCGCATTGCCGTGAGTGCGCGAGAAGACACGCCCGAACCCCAGGCCGTTGCCTGTCTGCGGTAGGCCCTTGAGGTCCGCCGAGGTGTCGAGCATCGCGGTTTCTGCCACCATCCCAAAGGGAACGCCGTCGGCGCCCACCAAGGCAGCAGTCAGTGCATTCCCGCCGCCCCCTTGCACGTCACCCGCCAGTGGCGAGGCCACGGTGGCGACGGACTGCTGCACAGCGGTGGAAGGGAACGCTGCAGTGGGCGAATCCGCAGCGACTGCATTGGCAGCCCCATCCTGCAGCGCGGGCACCAGCACGCCCTGCCAGGCAGCCAGGGCCGAGGCATCGACCGTGTCCGTGCCTGTCGCCGACGAGAGCACTGCGACCGAACCGTCATCAGCACCCAAGAGGTCCTGGGCCACCTCGTCCCCGACAGGCGCATCGCCCAATGCGGCCAGCAAGGCCAGAAACCCACCGGCGCCGGTGGCGTCGATGGCGTCTGCCCCCGAGGTTCTTGCCCGCCCCCGCGCCGCGTGGGTTGGCTGGGTTCCTTGCGAAGAAGAAATCTTGGTCTGTTCCATGGTGTTCACTCCTGCCCTACAGGGTCGCGGCCTGCATTGCTGTATCGCAGTGCCGCCCGCTCATCGGTTTGTTTCTGATCTCTTCGCATGTCCGCCAGCTCCTGGTCCCGGCGACGCTTTTCCACCACCTTTCGCAGGCTTGCCAGCCGCAGTTCGGCGTCCAGCAGCGTGCGCCTGGCAGCTTCTACTCGCTGGGCCTGGTCACCCACCACGCCCGTTTGAATGCCCGTTGCATGGTCCAGACGACCCATGAAGTGGTAATGATGGAACATCACTTCGGGTTTCACCGTGCTGTCGGCTTTCATGCCCCAGCGCGCCTCGGTTTCGCGGGCATAGCTTTGCAGCTGGTCCAGTTGCGCACGCGCAGCCTGCTGCGCTGCAATCGTGTCCTGCAGCACCTTGCGCGCTTCATCGCGCTGGCGTTCAGCCACTTCGACCGCGACGGAAAGGGCGTTGAGACTGGACATGGCGATTTACCTTTGACCACCTGCCGCGCTCACTGGTCCAGCACCGATGCCATGCCCGCAATGCTCTGTTCCATGGCTGCGGCCTCGAACATGTCCTGCTGCAGAAAGCCCACCATCTGCGGCTGCAGGCGGATGGCTTCGTCGAGCAGCGGGTCGGAGCCACTCATGTAGGCGCCCACCTGCACCAGATCCCGACTTTTCTGGTAGCGCGAATACACGGCCCGAAAACGCCGCGCCAAATCAAAATGCTCGCGCGAAACCACGTTGTGCATAACGCGCGAAGCCGACTGCTCGATGTCGATGGCCGGAAAATGCCCCGTCTCGGCCAGCGCGCGCGAAAGCACGATGTGGCCGTCCAGGATGGCGCGGGCCGCATCGGCTATCGGGTCCTGCTGATCGTCCCCTTCGGACAGCACGGTATAGAACGCGGTGATCGACCCCACGCCATGCAGGCCGTTACCGCTGCGCTCCACCAATTGCGGCAGCTTGGCAAAGCACGAGGGCGGATAGCCCTTGGTGGCTGGCGGCTCGCCAATGGCCAGGGCGATTTCACGCTGGGCCATGGCGTAACGGGTGAGAGAGTCCATGAGCAGCAGCACATGTTGGCCCTTGTCGCGAAAGTGCTCGGCCACCGCCGTGGCATAGGCCGCCCCTTGCATGCGCAGCAGCGGTGGTGCATCAGCGGGAGCTGCCACCACCACGGAGCGCGCACGGCCCTCCTCGCCCAGGATATCTTCCACGAATTCCTTGACTTCGCGGCCCCGCTCGCCAATCAGGCCGACCACGATCACGTCCGCGCGCGTGTAGCGGGCCATCATGCCCAGCAGCACGCTCTTGCCCACACCCGACCCCGCGAACAACCCCAGGCGCTGGCCGCGCCCCACGGTCAACAGCGCGTTGATGGCGCGCACGCCCGTGTCCAGAGATTCGCGCACCGGGTCGCGGTCCATTGCATTGATCTGGCGGCGCCCCATGGGCTCGGCGACCACGTCCTGCACCGGGCCGCCATGGTCCA
>DAIQRN010000474.1:0-2530 GCA_036786185.1 Acidovorax sp.
CCTTGCCGTGCATGATGACGTTGCCGGCGCGGATTTCTTGAGCGATTTTCATAGCAGGTTGCTTGGGTTGGGGCCGCCATGCCGATGCATGTTCCGCGGCGGGACAGCGAGGAGGCTGGGCACCGGTGTGCCGTGCCTGTTTTGCGCAAAGCCTCGGATTTTACCGTTTTTCAGCGACAAAGCCCAAAAGCTGTGCCACAAGGTTGTCCTGCATCAGCAGCCGCGCACGGGCGGCGCGCACGCAGGCCGTCCATTCGGTCAGCGTGGCGGCGTCGGGCAGCACCAGCGGTGCGCTGTCGATGCCGTTCCAGGTGGCGTGGAACTGCCGCAGCGAGGCGGGCGCCTGCAGCCAGTCCAGAAACGCCTGCAGCTTGGTGTGGTGCGCCTCGTCGTGCTGCGGGTAGATGTGCCAGACCAGCGCCTGCCCGGCCCAAAGGGCGCGCACCAGCGAGTCCTCGCCACGCACCAGGTTCAGGTCGCAGGCCCAGAGCATTTCGTCAAATGCGGGTTGGGGGCAGGGATCAAGGTATGAAATTGATAGCTGCTCGCGCTTGTTGGGTAAGCACTTGAGGCCAATTTGATGCATATTTTCGTCTCCCAGCGCAGCTTGCACCGCTGCCGTGGAGCGGCCCGGGGTCACGAGCAGCTGCGTGGGCACTGCCTGGCATTGCGCCAGCAGCGCGGCCAGCGGCGGGGGCTCGTAGCTGAACAGCGAGATCCACAGCGCATCCTGTGCCTTTGGCGCCATGGCGGCGCGCCATGCGGCGCGGTCGAAGGCCTCGCGCCGCGCCATCAGGCCGTCCTCGCGCAGCAGCCCGCCAGTGGCGGGTGTGAAGCCGGGATAGAAGAACCAGCGCGTCCACCCCGCCGCAGGGCCAGAGAAGATGGGCGAGGGCAGGCGGTGGCAGCGCTCCACATAGCCCTCGGCCGACAGGTATTCGAGGTTGATCCACACGGGGGGCTGGGGTTTTGTGCCATTTTGGACTCCGGCGCTTATGTGGCAAGCGCTACCAGCTATGAATTCAGGAGCTATATCGCAGCCAAAGGCTTCCACCATCACATCCCCAGGCCCGTCGGCGGGAGCCTGCGTGGGCCAGGGCAGCACCTGCACGCCGGGTGCGCCGTGCGGCGCCATCCAGGCCAGGGCGCTGGCGTCGTCCACCCACAGGCGCACGGCATGCCCGCGCGCGCCCAGGTCGGCGGCCAGGCGCCAGCACACGCCGATGTCGCCGTAGTTGTCGATGACCTGGCAGAAGATGTCCCAACGCAGTTGCATGGCGGGGGATGGTACTGCGCGGGGCGCCACAATACTCGCCATGTCCGATGTGCATTCCGAAGAACTGCTGGCCCAGGTGGCGGCGCTGCCCGCGCTGCCCGGCGTTTACCGCTATTTCGACGCCCAGGGGGCGCTGCTCTACGTGGGCAAGGCGCGGCACCTGAAGCGCCGCGTATCCAGCTACTTCACCAAGAACCACGGCGGCACGCGCATTGGCCACATGGTCAGCAAGATCGCGCGCATGGAGACCACGGTGGTGCGCTCCGAGGCCGAGGCGCTGCTGCTGGAAAACAACCTCATCAAGACGTTGAACCCCAAATTCAACATCCTGTTCCGGGACGACAAGAGCTATCCCTACCTCAAGATCACGGGCACGGCCCAGGCCACGGGCGACGCGCCGGGCCAGCGGTTTCCGCGCATGGCCTACTACCGGGGGGCGGTGGACAAGAAGCACCGCTATTTCGGCCCGTACCCCAGCGCCTGGGCGGTCAAGGAAACCATCCAGCTGCTGCAAAAGGTCTTCAGGCTGCGCACCTGCGAGGACACGGTGTTTGCCAACCGCACGCGGCCCTGCCTGCTCTACCAGATCAAGCGCTGCACGGGGCCCTGTGTGGACCTGATCTCGCCCGAGGCCTACGCCGCCGACGTGCAGCACGCCGAGGCCCTGCTGCGCGGCGAAACGCAGGAGCTGCTGCAGGCCCTGGAGGTGCGCATGATGGCCCATTCCGACAAGCTGGAGTTTGAGCAGGCGGCCGAGGTGCGCAACCAGATCCAGGCGCTGTCGCGTGTGCTGCACCAGCAGTCCATCGAGACGGCGGATGACAAAGACGTGGACATCCTGGCCGTGCGCGTGCAGGGCGGCCGCGCCTGCGTGAACCTGGCCATGGTGCGCGGCGGCAGGCACCTGGGCGACCGGCCGTACTTTCCGGTGCATGTGGAGGACGCGGCGGCCGTGTTTGCGCAGGAAGACGGCGACGGCCAGCCCACGCGCCCCGTGGAGGCCTTGGTTCTGGAAGCCTTTATTGCCCAGCACTACATCGGCGTGCCCGTGCCGCCCGTACTGGTGGTCAGCGAGCCGGTGGACAAGGCGCTGCTGGAGGCGTTGTCGCAGCAATCGGGCCTGCGCGTGACGGCTGTGCACCAGCCGCGCGAGCAGCGCCGCGCCTGGCTGGACATGGCGCAAAAAAACGCCGACTTGCAACTGGCCCGCCTGCTGGCCGAAGAGGGCTCGCAGCAGGCGCGCACGCGCGCGCT
>DAIQRN010000053.1:0-10581 GCA_036786185.1 Acidovorax sp.
GACCTCAAGGGCCTGAAGATGCGCCTGGGCGGCGGCATCTTCGGCGAAGCCATGGCCAAGCTGGGCGTGGTGGCGCAGTCGCTGCCTGCCGGTGAAATCTACCAGGCGCTCGAAAAGGGCACGCTGGACGCTGCTGAGTTCGTCGGCCCCTACGACGACGAGAAGCTGGGCTTCAACAAGGTGGCTCCTTATTACTACTACCCCGGCTGGTGGGAAGGCGGCGCCGACCTGGAGTTCTTCATCAACAACAAGGCCATGGAAAAGCTCTCGCCCGAGAACAAGGCCATCGTGCACGCCGCAGCCGCCGTGGCAGCGTCCGACATGACGGCCAAGTACGGCGCACAGAACCCTGTCGCGCTCAAGCGCCTGGTGGCTGCTGGCACCAAGCTCACGGCCTTCCCCAAGGCAGTGATCGACGCGGGCTTCAAGTCCTCGATGGAAGTCTATGCCGAGCACGTGGCCAAGTCGCCCGATTTCAAGAAGATCTACGAAGACATGCGCGCCTTCCAGCGTGACCAGGTTCTGTGGAACCGTGCTTCCGAGTTCCCGTACAACCAGTACATGAACAGCGTGAAGATCTGATTCTTGGCGACAGACCGGCCGGTGCATGCACAGGCCCAAAACAAAATGCCCGATGCAGTGCATCGGGCATTTTGTTTTTTGGGCTTCAATTGGCCTGTCCTTGATTCTGTAGAAAAGCCTCGTTTATCCTGTGATTGAAACCGAGGCAAGGTGCTCAATGGCTCGAGCGGGTGTTTTCCGGGGGGGCGGTGTCCACACTATCCTGACATATCTTATGTTCGCGCACCGTGTTGCTCTTCGCAGCTATCTGACGTTTGCACTGCTAGCGGTGTTGCTGCCTATCGTGCTGGCCAGCGGTAGCCTGTTCTACCGCTCAGCCGTTGTTGCGACGGAAGAGTTCGCGCTGCAGCTGGCCGATGAGGTCTCAGGCCGCGTGCGTGAGAAGGTGGTGTCGTTCTTTGATGTTCCGCAGCGGGTAGTGGCATTCAACGTAGAACAGGCGCGCGCCGGGTATCTGCTGGTGCAGCAGCCCGAGGTATTGATGCGCCAGTTCACGTTGCAGATTGAACAGCAACCTCAGCTGACATTCATTTCTATGGGCATGCCCGACGGCCAATACTATGCCGGTAGCAGGCCACCTTTGGGCGATGACCGTGCGCTGCGCATGCTGCGCGCCCGGATTGCCGACGGCCGTGCCATGGAGGTGTTGCGTGTCGATGCTGAGACTCGCCAGCCGACGCTGATATCGCGCAGCGAGGTGAGCTTTGATGCGCGTAACCGTCCGTGGTATCAGGCAGCGATCGCCAACGACGATGTCTCGTGGTATGCACCCTATCGCTACTTGATCAACGATGCGCAAGGTGCTTATATTGCAATCGGCATGGGCGTCTCCGCGCCGGTGCGATCACGGGACGGGCAATTGATTGGGGTGGTCACTGCCGACGTGGCGCTGTCTCAGCTCAACGAGTTCCTGGCGGCTCTGGCTGCGGAGTCGGGTGGCCGGGCCTTTCTGGCCGAGGCCTCGGGTGAATTGCTGGCCATGTCCTCGTACGAGCCTTCCGCAGGTGTGGCTGCATTGACCGGTGGGCATCGCATACGGATGGACCACAGCCGTGACCCTGTAATGCGGGCCCTGGGGCAGCACATTCTGCACAGTGGAAACACCGAGGGCACTCAGTTCATGGAGATCGACGGCCTGCGCCATTTAGCACGTTGGTGGACGCACGCCTTGCCGCGTGGCCCAGTACTGACCATGGCAATCATCTTGCCTGAGAGCCGATTCAACACCCCTTTGCGCGGGGTGTTGCGCAACACGATTTACACCACATTGGCGGTCATGCTGGCGGCCGTCCTGTTCTCGCTGTTTGTGGCCAGTTGGCTGGTGCGGCCACTGCAAGTGCTCAGTGACTGGGCGATCCGGCTCACGCAGGCCGACTGGAGTGCCCAGGCCCCCAAGTCCAGCCCCATCCGGGAGCTGCGCTCGTTGGCCGATGCC
Source organism: Acidovorax sp. (assembly GCA_036786185.1). GTDB lineage: Bacteria > Pseudomonadota > Gammaproteobacteria > Burkholderiales > Burkholderiaceae_C > Acidovorax. The sequence continues at coordinate 2,018 of DAIQRN010000053.1, forward strand.
ATGGGGCACATGGCTGGACATTTGAAGGAGCACGCCGAGGGATTGGAGCAAATGGTGGCGCAGCGCACGCAGGAGTTGGAATGCGCGGTGGCATCTATCGAGCAAACACTGACTGACCAGCGTCATTTCATCGCCATGCTGTCGCACGAGGTGCGGTCTCCGCTGGCGGTGATCAATACTGCGGGGCAACTGCTGGCCTTGCGCTCCAAGGACGCACCAGCACAGCAAGCGCTGGCGCAGCGCATCCTCCGTGGCTCCGCTCGGTTGAGTTATTTCTTTGACAACTGTCTCACTCAGGATCGCATCGACAGCCACAATTTCGCGTTGGAGCCCGCCCCCGTCGATGTGGCGCAGCTGTGCTTGTGGGTCACAGAAAACGGAGGGCAACTCTCCGCAGAGCACCCGCTGCACCTGGAGGTGCAGCATGGGCTGCCCGCCCTGAACGGCGATCCGGTACTGTTGCGCGTGATGCTGATGAACGTCTTGTCCAATGCGTTCAAGTATTCCGAAGCCGGTGCGGCCGTGTCTCTGAGCGTCAAGCGGAACGGGGACATGTGCCGGTTTTCCGTCGAGGATGAAGGGCCGGGCATTCCCCCAGAGGAAAGGATGCTGGTGTTCGAGAAGTACCGGCGCGGGCGCACGGCAGAGGGCAAACCCGGTGCCGGGCTGGGGCTGGCTTTGGTAAAACGCATCGTCGACCTACATGGCGGGACGATCGGGTTGCAGGCGCGCCAACCCCACGGCATGTGCTTTGTGATCGATATCCCCTTGGCAGTGACGCCGGTGGCCTGAATGTTGCATTCCGGGCTGATGCCGGAGGTATTCGCAACATGACCCATACCAAGCCTAGCATCGCGATCGTGGAGGATGACGCTGACCAGTTGCATAGCATCGAGGAGTTTCTGCTCGACTCGGGCTATAGCGTGTGGGGGGCGTGCAGTGCAGAGGCCTTCTATAAGGGGTTCACCGTTCAGCCGGTGGATGTCGTGCTCCTGGATCTGGGCCTGCCTGGGGAGGACGGGCTCAGCGTGGCATCGCTACTCAAATCTCGCCCAGAGGTGGGCGTGATCATCCTCAGTGCCCGTGATTCGCTCAATGATCGGCTCGCCGGCATGCGCGCGGGTGCGGACCGCTACCTGGTCAAGCCGGTCAACCTGATGGAATTGGCCGCCAACATCGATGCCACGGCGAACCGGCTACTTCCCAAGGGGCTGGGCCTTGCAGGAGGCGATATGTCGGGGGCCGCTGTGGCGCAGCAGCCCCCAGTGCAGCCTACCTGGGTATTGGCCGTCAAGGACTGGGTGTTATCTTCACCCCAAGGCAAGTGCCTGCAACTCACCACCCATGAGTTCATGTTTCTGCAGCAGCTCATGCGTGCCGATGGTCAGCCGGTGCCCAAGCGTGACCTCAGTACCCATCTTTTCGGGGCTCGTGCTCCGAATGGGGCCGAGCGCCTGAATCTGTTGCTCACGCGGTTGCGCAAGAAGGCCGCCGAGGCGTTTGCCGAGCCCTTGCCGGTCAAGACGCTGCACCAGATCGGCTACGCCTTCACCGCCACAGCGCAGCTGGCGCAGGACACGCAGCGGCTGCACTGATTCCCCGGCGGCTTCCCCACGGCGCCTCCCGGGCTGGGAGATGCCTGCCGTTGCAGCGCGCGTGGAAGCAATTTCCGGGTTAACCCTGGAATCGCATGAACCCAAATGAACGATTTGGAAAGGTCACGAACGGGCATTCCTGCGCACCATGGAGATGACATCGCTTGATGTCCCACTTCTAAATTCCTGGAGCTCTTCATGCAACGTCGTCATCTCCTGCAAGTTTCGGCACTGAGTGCACTTTCCACGTCCATGGGCCTGAGCCGCAGCGCCTGGGCGCAGGCGTCGGGCGCGATCCAGTTCGGTTGCCCGGTTCCCATGTCGGGCCCCTTCGCCGCCAATGGAAAATTTGCCGACATGGGGATGCGGCTGGCCATTGAACAATACGGCAAAGCGCTCAACCGCCCGTTGGCCTATACGCTGCTGGACACCGAGGGCAAACCTGCCACCGCCGTGCGCAAGGTACAGGAGGCCGCGCAGCAGCAGGGAGCCCGTTTCTTCGCGGGCGGCATCTTGTCGGGCGAGGCCCTGGCCATGGGCAAGGAGGCCGAGAAAGCTGGTGGTCTGTTTGTGACCACGGCCGGAGCCGACGAAATCACGGGGTCGGACTGCAATGCCGCGACCTTCCGCTGGTCCGTGCCCACGTTCGGCGCCATCGAGCAGACCGTGCGTCCGCTGATCGACTCGATGCCCAAGGCCAAGCGTTGGTACACCATCACGCCACAGTATGTGTTCGGCGACGGTCTGCTGTCGGCGGCCAAGAACATCTTCAAGGAAAAAGGCATCGAACATGTTGGCAACAGCTACCACTCGCTGACCGAGAAGGAATTCAGCGGCTACATCACTAACGCGCTGGCCGCCAAGCCCGACGTGCTGCTGCTGCTGAATTTCGGCGCGCAGTGTGCCGACACACTGCGCCAGGCGGTGAGTTTTGGCATGCACAAGAACATGACGATTCTGGTGGCCTGGGCCTCGGGGCTGGAGCAGTTCGAGTCGCTGGGCGCCGATCTGTGCGACGGCATCTACTTCGGTGCCCAGTACTGGCACACGGTGGACTCCGAGCTCAACCGTGAGCTGGTCAAGCGCTCCAACGACAAGCTGAAGATGAACCCCAACTACAGCCTCGCGGGTTCGTACATCTGCACCAAGCTGCTGATCGACGGAATCATCAAGGCCGGATCGGTTGACCAGAAGGCCGTGATTGCCGCGCTGGAGGGCCATAAGTACCAGGGCCTGACTGGCGAAGAGGAGGTGCGCAAGGCGGACCACCAGGTGCTCAAGAACTACTACCTGCTCAAAGGCAAGGCCAAGTCCAAGATGAAGAACAAGGACGACTACGTGGACGTGCTCAGTTCGGGCAAGTCGTTCCTGCCCTTTGACCAGACGGGCTGCAAACGCGCCTGACCTTCACGGCGCCCGCACGGGCGCCGTGGCTGTCCCTTGTTTGAGAACCCCGGCGGCCCCGGCAGGGCGCGGCTGGTGGTCTTGTGGCCGAGCACTTTATGAACATCTACCTTCTGCAGGTCATCAACGGGATCGGCATCGGCATGCTGTATTTCCTGTTGGCCGTAGGCCTGTCCATTGTTTTTGGCTTGCTGCGATTCGTGAACTTCGCGCATGGCGCGTTCTATCTGATCGGGGCCTACTTCTGCTACCAGATGACACGCTGGGGTATGAGCTTCTGGCTTGCCCTGTTGGTGGTGCCGCTGGTGGTGGGCGCCATTGGCTGGGCCACGGAGAAACTCGTGCTGCGCCATGTGTATGCCACGGACCACGAGTTCCACATCCTGGTGACCGTGGGCCTGGCGCTCGCGGTGCAGGAGTTGGTGATCCTGCAGTGGGGGCCACTCGGAGACAGTGTGGCGGTGCCCGACGCGCTGCAGGGGGTGGTGATGTGGGGCAGTTTCATCTACCCCAAGTACCGCCTGTTCGTGATTGGCTTCACCGCCGTGCTGGCGGTGCTGCTGTGGTGGGTGCTAGAGGGCACGCGGCTTGGCAGTGCGGTACGGGCGGGCAGCGAATCGACCGAGATGGTCTCGTTGCTGGGCATCAACGTGCTGCGCATTTTCAGCCTGGTATTCGGCCTGGGGGCAGCCACGGCGGCGTTGGCTGGCGTGCTGGCTTCGCCCATCCGTGGGGCTGAGCCCTTCATGGGTGTCGAGGCCCTCGCTGTGGCTTTTGTTGTGGTGGTTGTGGGTGGTATGGGTAGCTTTAGCGGCGCGCTGTTGGGCGGGCTGATGATTGGCATCGTGCAAAGCGTCATGAGCACGCTGTGGCCGGAAGGTGCCCGCCTGATGATCTATGTGGCCATGGCGGCGGTGTTGCTGCTGCGCCCCCACGGCCTGCTGGGCCGCAAGGAGTGAACCCCATGAAAAAGTACACACATTTGCTGCTGGCGGCGCTGGTGGTTGTGGCCATGCCGGTGCTGATGCAGTCAGGTTCGCTGGCCAGCGAGGTGCTCATCTTCGCGCTGGCGGCCATGGGTTGCAATCTGCTGCTGGGGTTCACGGGCCTGCTGTCGTTCGGGCAAGGCATATTCTTTGGCCTGGGCAGCTACACCGTGGCCTTGATGCTGACCCGCTGGCCGGTTCCCATGCCGCTGGCTCTGCTGTTGGCTACCTTGATGGGGGCGCTTGGCGCAGCTGTGGTGGGCTGGGTGGCCATCCGCCAGCGGGGCACTTACTTCGTGATGTTGACCCTGGCCTTTGCGCAGATGTTTTACTTCATCGCCTACACGGCCACGGGTCTGACAGGGGGAGACAACGGGTTGATGGACATTCCACGTCCCAACCTGTCCATTCTTGGGACCAACCTGTGGACCCTGGAGTCTCCGTGGCAGTTCTATAGCTTTGTGTCGGTCCTCTTTTTAGTGGTGTTCTGGCTGCTGCTCAAGGTGTCGCGCTCCACCTTCGGGCGCACGCTGCTGGCGGTGCGCGACAACGAGGAGCGCGCGGCGGCCATTGGTTACAACCTCAAGCTGCTCAAGCTGCAGGCGTTCGTGATCTCGGGCGCGGTCACCGGCCTCGCGGGGGCGCTGCACGCCATGATGACCGGGCTCGCGCCCCTGTCCAATGCCGAATACCACACCAGCGAAATGATTCTGGTGATGACCGTAATCGGCGGAACCGGCAATTTGTTTGCCTCCTTGCTGGGGTCTGCGTTCTACCTGCTGCTGGCCGACTGGCTGTCCCAACTGTGGCCGCGCTGGCTGCTGTTGTTGGGCATCGCGCTGATGGCGGTCAGCCTCTGGATGCAGCGAGGCCTGTGGGGTCTGGGTGAAACGATCTGGCACAAGTTGCAGGGTCGCCGCAAGCCGCCGACAGCCGTGCTGGCGCCATCGACCGCTGCCGTGGCCACCAAGGGAGAACAGGCATGAGTCCCAACGCCCCCATCCTGCTGGAAGCGATCGATGTCGAGAAGCACTACGGCAAGTTCGCCGCGCTGGGCGGTGTGAGCCTGCGGGTGCGCGCGAACACGGTGCATTCCGTGATCGGCCCCAATGGAGCGGGCAAGACCACCCTGTTCCACATGCTCACCGGGACCAAGACAGTCAGCGGCGGGCGTATCCTGTTCGACGGACAGGACGTGACGCACGAACCCGATCACCGGCGCGTACAGCGCGGCATTGCGCGCTCGTTTCAGGTGACCAGCCTGTTCCTGAGCCTGCCGGTGCGCGAGAACCTGCGGCTGGGTGCGCAGGGCGTCGCGCCTGCACATGCGCTCAATCCCTGGCACGAGCCGGTGGGAGCACGGGCGCAGTCGCAGGTGGTGGACGCGGTGCTCGCCAAGGTGGGGCTGGAGAGCCTGGCCGATACCCCGGCAGGGAATCTCTCGCATGGCCAGCAGCGTCGGCTGGAGGTGGGCATGGCCCTGGCCGCGCGGCCCAAAGTCATCTTCCTGGACGAGCCCACCTCAGGCATGGGCATCGACGACCTGGACGAGATGAAACGCCTGATCAAGAGCCTGCGCGACGAGCACACCGTGGTCCTGATCGAGCACAACATGAACATCGTGATGGATATCTCCGACACGGTCACGGTGATGCAACTGGGCCGTGTGCTGGCCGAAGGAATGCCCCACGACATCCGCAGCGACGACCGCGTGCGCGCGGCCTATCTGGGCAACATGATCACCGGAGGCAAGGCATGATTCTCGAGCTGGACAATGTGCACGCGCACTATGGCAAGAGCCACGTGCTGCAGGGCGTGAGCTTTCAAGTGCGCGACGGCGAGCTGGTTACCTTGCTGGGGCGCAATGGCGCAGGCAAGACCACCACGCTCAAGAACATTGCCGGGGTGATGGCGCCCACGCAGGGCCGAGTGACCTTCTGTGGCAAGCCGGTACAAGGTTTGCCAGCCCATGCCATTGCCCGGCAAGGGGTATGCCTGGTGCCCGAACACCGGGGTATCTTTAAGCTGTTGACGGTGGAAGAAAACCTGCTCTTGGGTTTGCGCAAGCGCTCGCCCTGGCAGCTGGATGACGTGTACCGTATTTTCCCCCGGCTCAAGGAGCGGCGGCGCAATGGCGGGGGGCAGCTTTCGGGGGGCGAGCAGCAGATGCTGGCCATCGGCCGCGCGCTGATGAACGAACCCAAGCTGCTCATGCTCGACGAGCCGGTGGAGGGCTTGGCCCCCGTCATCGTGGAAGAGATCGTGGCCCAGCTCAAGACCATCAAGGCGGCCGGCGTGGCGATCTTGCTGGTTGAGCAGAACCTGGAGGTTTGCACCCAGTTGGCGGACAGGCACTGCATTCTGGAGCAGGGGCGCATTGTTTATGCAGCTGACAACGCAAGCTTCCTGGCAGATGAAGAAGTCAAGGACCGCTACCTCGGTGTCGGCCTGGCTTGATCGACGGGTGGCCAGCGCAACACGGAATATGGGTCTTTCATGAAGTTTCTGATTGCACGCCTGAATCACGAGACCAACACGTTTTCCCCGGTGCCTACGCCGCTGGAGGCGTTTGCACCGCACTACGATGCGGCGGCTTTCCAGGCCAACAGCGGCATGCGCACAGCCATGGCCGCCTTCATAGACGCTGCACAGCGTGCGGGTGCGCAGTGCGTCACGCCGGTCTCGGCCACAGCCAACCCCAGTGGTCCTGTGTTTGCCGACGCCTACGACGCACTCACCGACCGCATCGTGGCTGCCGCCGCGCAGGGCTGTGACGCCATTCTGCTCGACCTGCATGGCGCAATGGTGGCGCAGAACACCCCGGACGGCGAAGGCGACCTGCTTGCGCGCGTGCGCGCCGCAGCGCCCGGCGTGCCTTTGGGGGTGGCGCTGGACCTGCACGGCAACATCACGCAGAAGATGGTGGACAACGCCGATGTCATGGTCGGTTTCAAGACCTATCCGCATGTGGATATGTACGAAACCGGGGAGCATGTCGCGCGCTTGGTACTGCAGATGCTGCAGCAAGGGCGACGGTATGCAGTGCACTGGCGGCCCTTGCCGCTGCTTAGCCACACGCTGCGCAGCACCACGCTGGGGGGCGCGATGGCGGCGGCGGTGGCGTCCGCGCGGCGGGCCGAGGACGAAGGCGTGCCGGCCATGACCGTCTTTGCAGGCTTCTCGCTGGCCGACATCGCAGCGCCCTGCATGAGCGTGGTGGCCACTGTCGAGTGTTCGCCCCACAACGAGGCGCTGTGCGCCGCTGCCCTGGACAAGGTGGCCGACCAGATCTGGTCTGAGCGCGAAGGGTATGTGTACTCCAGCCCGCCTTTGCCGGAGTCTTTCGCTCGGGCGCGAGAGATGGCACAGGGCGCAGACAAGCCCGTACTGCTGCTGGACCACAGCGACAACTGCATGTCGGGCGGGACCTGCGACACCATGGATGTGCTGCAGGCCGCCTGGCAGAACGGTCTGGCGGACATCGCCACCGGGCCGCTGTGTGACCCCGAGGCCGTGGCGCAGCTCGTGGCTGCGGGCGTGGGCGGCCGGGTGTCGGTGCATCTGGGCAACAAGGTGCCGCTCGCACGGCTGGGCATCGTCAAAGAGCCCGTGCTGGTGCAGGGGACTGTGCGTGCCATCAGCGACGGCAACTACACGGTGAGCGGCCCCATCTACACGGGGCAGCGCTGCTCCATGGGCCGAGCCGTCTGGCTGGATGCCGGGGGCACGCAGATCGTCGTGGTCGAGCAGCCCCACGAACCCTGGGACCTGGGCGTTTTTTCCTGCGTCGGCCTGGACCCCACGGCCTACCGCTACCTGCTGCTCAAGTCGCGCATGTACTGCCGCCCGGTGTTTGTCCCGCTGTCGGCAGGTTTGGTCGAGTGCGACAGCCCGGGTGTCACCAGTTCGGACTATCGGTTGTTTCCGTTTCAGAACCTGCACCGGCCCGTTTACCCGCTGGAGGCCGTGCCTGCCAACCCCGATTGACCTCATTTTCTGGAGCCCCTATGGACACCCCATCCAAACTTGACATCAACAATCTGCGTATCAACGGCGAACGCCTGTGGAGTTCGCTCATGGAGCTGGCGCAGATCGGCGCCACCCCCAAGGGGGGAGTGTGCCGCCTCACCCTCACCGACCTGGACAAGCAGGGCCGCGACCTCGTCACCCGCTGGGCCCGCGAGGCGGGCATGACGGTGACCATCGACAAGATCGGCAACGGCTTCATGCGCCGCCCCGGGCGCAACAACAGCCTGCCGCCCATCATGACCGGCAGCCACATCGACACCCAGCCCACGGGCGGCAAGTTCGACGGCAACTACGGCGTGCTGGCAGGTATCGAGGTGGTGCGCACGCTGAACGACCACGGCATCGAAACCGAAGCCCCCATCGAAGTCGCCTTCTGGACCAATGAAGAAGGCAGCCGCTTTGTGCCGGTGATGATGGGCTCGGGCGTGTTTGCCAAGGCCTTCACGCTGGAGCACGCCTACGCCGCCACCGACACCGAAGGCAAGACGGTGAAGAGCGAGCTGGAGCGCATCGGCTACATCGGCGACCAGGAGCCGGGCGACCACCCCAT
>DAIQRN010000475.1:0-2525 GCA_036786185.1 Acidovorax sp.
CTGAACCAGGCCGAGCGCGACACCATCAACTACCACATCGTCGCCACCATCAAGATGCTGGAGACGCTGCCCTGGCCCCGGCACCTCAAGAACGTGCCCGAGTACGCGGGCGGCCACCACGAGCGCATGGATGGCAAGGGCTACCCGCGCGGGCTCACGCGCGAGCAGATGTCGCTGCAGGCCCGCATGATGGGCATTGCCGACATCTTCGAGGCACTGACGGCCGCAGACCGGCCGTACAAGAGCGGCATGACCTTGTCGCAGGCGCTGGCCATCATGTGCAAGATGCGCGACAACGGGCACATCGACCCCGACCTGTTCGAGGTGTTTGTGCGGGAGCGGGTGTACCTGCGGTATGGCGAACAGTTTCTGGAGGCGGGGCAGGTGGACGCGGTGGATGTGACGGCGATGGGTTTTTGATTCCGCCGGGCGCCCGGGTGGCGCATCGTCCCATAGCGCGTACCGATGCCTTCGGATGGTTTGCTATTTAATTGATAGCTATTAGCGCAATATGCACTAACGCTACCGGCCAAAATCACTCCAATTTCTCTGCGCTGGTGCTGCTACCAGTGCTGCCCCCCGCGCCGGCGCTGGCCTGCGCCAGCAGCCAGTCCCGAAACGCCGTCATGGCCCCCGTGGCAGGGCGGGACTGCAGCCGTGTCAGCCAGTAGGCGCCCCGGTGCAGCTCTTGTGCAAAGGGCTGTGCCAGACGGCCCTGCTGCAGTTCGCGCGCGAACATCTTCACCGGCAACAGCGCCATGCCCGCGCCCTGCGCCGCTGCTTCGGCCAGGGTGAGGGACGAGTCGAACACCGCGCCGCGCAGCACCGGGCAGGGCGCGCCTGCGGCCTCGAACCATGCAGCCCATTCATCCGTGCGGTAGCTGCGCAGCAGCGGTTGCCGTGCCAGATCGGCGGCGGTGCGCAGGCCGTGGGCCAGGGCCGGGGTGCACATCACGGACATCGGCGCGTCCATGATGCGTTCGGCATGTGTGCCGTGCCAGGCGCCGTCGCCAAAGCGGATCGCGTAGTCCAGGCCTTCGCCCGCCATGTCCACCCGGTTGTTGTGCGTGAGCAAGCGCAGGTCCACAAACGGGCAGGCCTCTTGAAAGTCGCGCAGCCGGGGCAGCAGCCAGCCCACGGCAAAGGTGCCCACGGCGCCCACGGTCAGCACCTCGCGCGGGCGGGTGTCGCCCAGTTTTTCCAGGGCGCGCTCAAGGCTGGCGAACGACTCGGTCACCGCAGGCAGCAACGCCTGGCCCTCGTCCGTCAACGCCAGCCCGCGCGGCAGGCGGCGAAACAGCGGCTTGCCCAGGCGGTCTTCGAGCTTGCGGATGTGCTGGCTGACCGCTGTCTGCGTGACGTGCAACTCCTGGGCCGCCCGCGTCAGGTTGAGGTGGCGCGCCGAGGCTTCGAACGCGCGCAAGGCATTGAGCGGGAGATGCATAAGTTTTTCTAGGGGCTGGCGGCAATTATTGTCGATGGTGCTTTGGACTCAAGCTCTTTATCGTTCAGGCCTTGTCTTCACTCACCTCCAATTTTTATGCAAAGACGACAGTTTTCCTTGGGTTTGATGGCCGCTACCACCATGCCTCTTTGGGGTTGCGCGGCTACCAGCAACGCAGCGGGCCGCAACAAGACCACCCGCGAATGGAACGAGACCCTTGCCCACATCGAACGCACCGCCCAGGGCCGTTTGGGCGTGGCCATGCTGGACATGGGCTCGGACCTGCAGCTGGGCTGGCGCCAGGACGAGCGCTTTGCCATGGCCAGCACCTTCAAGGCGGTGCTGGCGGGCTGGATGTTGGCGCTGGTGGACCAGGGCAGGGAGCGGCTGGATGCCCGCGTGCACTACGCGGTGGCCGATGTGGTGGCGTATTCGCCCGTCAGCGGCCCCCGCGCGGGCGATGGGGGCGGGTTGACGGTGGGCGAGCTGTGCGCCGCCACCGTGAGCCTGAGCGACAACACCGCCGCCAATGTCTTGCTGGCGCGCCATGGCGGGCCGGCTGGGTTCACGGCCTTTGTGAGATCACTGGGCGACAGCATCACGCGGCTGGACCGCACCGAGCCCACGCTGAACGAGGCGGCTGTGGGCGACCCGCGCGACACGACCACGCCGCTGGCCATGTTGCAGACCCTGCAAAAACTGGTGCTGGGCGATGTGCTTACGCCACCGTCGCGCGCCTGGCTGCAGCGCTGGCTGGTAGAGACGAGCACGGGCGACAAGCGCCTGCGCGCGGGTGTGCCGGGCTGGGAGGTGGGGGACAAGACGGGAACGGCGGGAGACAGCGGCACGGCCAACGACATCGGCGTGCTGTGGCCGCAGGGCGGCGGCGCGCCGGTGCTGGTGACCTGTTACCTCACGCGCTCTACAGCGTCCGGCGAGCAGCGGGATGCGGCGATTGCCCAGGTGGCGCGCGCCGTGGCGGCCGCGCGCGATGCGTTCACCCGTTCCTAGAGCTTCTTGACCAGCACCTGGCTCTTGCGGTCCCAGTTGTACTTGCGCTTGCGGGCGTCGGGCAGCCAGT
>DAIQRN010000054.1:0-10542 GCA_036786185.1 Acidovorax sp.
CACCATCCTGGCCAAGAACTGCGCCGTGAGCTGGGAAGGCACCCACATCAACATCCTCGATACGCCCGGCCACGCGGACTTCGGCGGCGAGGTGGAGCGTGCCCTGTCCATGGTGGACGGCGTGGTGCTGCTCATCGACGCGCAGGAAGGCCCCATGCCCCAGACGCGCTTCGTGACCAAGAAGGCGCTGGCCCTGGGCCTCAAGCCCATCCTGGTGGTGAACAAGGTGGACAAGCCCGGTGCGCGGCCCGACTACGTGGTCAACGCCGCGTTTGACCTCTTTGACAAGCTGGGTGCCACCGACGAGCAACTGGACTTCCCCGTGGTGTATGCCTCGGGCATCAATGGCTGGTCCTCGCTGGAAGAAGGTGCCCCTGGTGAGCAGTGGGGCCCGGACATGTCGGCCCTGTTCAACACCATCCTGAGCCACGTGCCCGTGGTCGAGGGTGATCCCACCGCGCCGCTGCAGATGCAGATTTCCGCGCTGGACTACTCCACCTTCGTGGGGCGTATTGGCGTGGGCCGCATCACCTCTGGCACGCTCAAGCCTTCCATGGACGTGCTGGTCATGCAGGGCGCCGATGGCAAGAGCTACAAGGGCCGCATCAACCAGGTGCTGCAATTCCAGGGCATTGATCGCGTACAGGTGACGGAGGCTGGCCCCAGCGACATCGTGCTGGTCAACGGCATCGAAAACCTGGGCATCGGCGAAACCATCACCGATCCGAATAACCCCCGGCCCATGCCGATGCTCAAGATCGACGAGCCCACGCTGACGATGAACTTCTGCGTGAACACCTCGCCCCTGGCGGGCCGCGAAGGCAAGTTCGTGACCAGCCGCCAGATCTGGGACCGCCTGCAGAAGGAGCTGCGCTCGAACGTGGCCCTGCGCGTCAAGGAAACCGACGAAGAAGGCATCTTCGAAGTCATGGGCCGTGGCGAACTGCACCTGACCATCCTGCTTGAAGAAATGCGCCGCGAAGGCTACGAGCTGGCGGTTTCCAAGCCCCGCGTGGTGTTCAAGGACATCAATGGCGAGAAGTGCGAACCCATCGAAATGGTGACGGCCGACATCGAAGAAGGCCACCAGGGCGGCGTGATGCAGGCCCTGGGCGAGCGCAAGGGCGAGCTGGTGAACATGGAACCCGATGGCCGTGGCCGTGTGCGCCTGGAGTACCGCATTCCGGCCCGTGGCCTGATCGGTTTCACCAACGAGTTTCTGAACCTGACGCGCGGCTCGGGCCTGATCAGCAACATCTTCGACAGCTACGAGCCGCACAAGGGCGAGATCGGCGGGCGCAAGAACGGCGTGCTGATCTCCATGGACGACGGTGAAATCTTCACCTACGCCCTGGGCAAGCTCGACGACCGTGGCCGCATGTTCGTGAAGGCCAACGACCCCGTGTACGAAGGCATGATCGTGGGTATCCACAACCGCGACAACGACCTGGTGGTGAACGCCACGCGCACCAAGCAGCTGACCAACTTCCGCGTCAGCGGCAAGGAAGACGCGATCAAGATCACGCCCCCGATCGACCTCACGCTGGAATATGGCGTGGAATTCATCGAGGACGACGAGCTGGTCGAGATCACGCCCAAGTCCATCCGCCTGCGCAAGCGCCACCTGACCGAGAACGAGCGCAAGCGCGCTCTGCGCTCCTGATAGGCTGAGCATCCCCGGAAGGGCCACTGCCGTGCAGTGGCCTTTTTTCCGCCCGAAATCTGGAGTCCTGTTGTGAAACTCACGCACTCCCGCGCCGTGCTGCTGATGGTGGCTGTGACCCTGATGTGGTCGATCGCTGGCGTGGTGACGCGCCATCTGGAGCACGCAGCAAGCTTTGAGGTGACCTTCTGGCGCAGCTTCTTCACGGTGCTGGCGCTGCTGGTCATTTTGCCCACCCTGCAGGGCCGGGTCGTATTCAACTCCATGCGCCACAGTGGTCGCGCGCTGTGGATCTCCGGCGTGTGCTGGAGCGTGATGTTCACCGCCTTCATGGTGGGCATCTTGCTGATGCCGGTGGCCAATGTGCTGGTCACCATGGCCGCGGGGCCGTTGCTCACGGCCTTGTTCGCGCGCATCTTCATCGGCCACCACATCGCGCCGCGCACCTGGGGCGCCATTGCGGTGGCGGGCCTGGGCATTGCGTGGATGTATGGTTCGCAGATGGCGGGCCTGCCGCTGGTGGGGACGCTGGTAGCCTTGTGCGTGCCGGTCGCGGCGGCCGTCAATTGGACGGTGGTGCAGCACTCGCAGCGCCATGGCCATGCGGTGGACCTGATGCCTGCGGTGCTGGTGGGTGCGGTGATCTCGACCCTGGCCACGCTGCCGCTGGCCCTGCCGTTTCAGGCCTCGGGGCACGACCTGGCGCTGCTGGCCTTGCTGGGCGTGGTGCAATTGGCCATTCCCTGCGTGCTGGCCGTGCGCAGCGGGCGGGTGCTCAAGGCGCCCGAAATGGCCCTGCTGGGCCTGCTCGAGGTGATCTTTGGCATCCTGCTGGCCTGGCTGGGCGCTGGCGAGAAGCCCGCCCCGGCGGTGCTGACGGGTGGCGCACTGGTGATCGGTGCGCTGGTTTTCAATGAATTGTTGGGTTGGAAGGAACAGAAATGACGGAGACGACGGTTGTGTCGGAAGTGCTGAGTGAGGTGCGGGGCCAGGTGGGCTTCATCACGTTGAACCGCCCGCGTGCGCTCAATGCGCTGTCGCTGGGCATGGTGCGCGATCTGATGGGTACCCTGCTGGCGTGGCAGACCGACGCGCGCGTGCTGGCCGTGGCGATTCGCGGCAGCAACAAGGAAGGCCCGTTTGGCGCCTTCTGTGCGGGCGGTGACATCCGCTTTCTGCACCAGGCGGGCAGCACAGGCAACCCGCAGATCGAGGACTTCTTCACCGAGGAATACGCGCTCAACCACCTGATCCACAACTACGCCAAGCCCTACATCGCCTTCATGGACGGCATCGTGATGGGCGGTGGCATGGGCATCAGCCAGGGCGCAGCCCTGCGCGTGGTGACCGAGCGCACCAAGATGGCCATGCCTGAAACCGCCATCGGCCTGTTCCCTGACGTGGGGGGCGGTTACTTCCTCAGCCGCTGCCCCGGCCGCGTGGGCGAGTGGCTGGCGCTGACCGGCGACACTATTGGCGCCGCCGATGCCATGGCCAGTCAATTGGCCGATGGCAGCCTGCCATCCGACCAGCAGGCTGCCGTGTGGGAGGCCCTGGCCACCCAGCGCTTTGCCAGCGGCACGGCGGTGAAGGATTATGTTGCTTCTCAATTCATAGCTGCTAGCGAAAGTCCAGTAAGCGCTAGAGGCCAAATTGACCAATATTTTTCCTTGCCCACCGTGGGCGCCATCGTGCAAGCGCTGGAAGCCGCTGACGGCGACTGGGAGCGTGCCACGGCTGCCACGCTGCGCAAGCGCTCGCCGCTGATGCTGCACGTGGTGCTGGAGCAGGTGCGCCGCGCGCGCAACATGTCGCTGGCCGACGACCTGCGCATGGAGCGCGACATGGTGCGCCATTGCTTCAACCTGCGCCCCGGCCAGAGCGAAACGGTGGAGGGCATCCGCGCCCTGGCGGTGGACAAGGACCACGCCCCGAAGTGGAACCCCGCGCGCATCGAAGACGTGACGCCCGAGATGGTGGTGCCGTTCTTTGCCAGCCCCTGGCCTGCGCACGCGCACCCGCTGGCGGCGCTGGCTTGAACCTTCGCTTTAGTGATCCGTGGTGCTGCGTGCCGCCGGCATCGCATGAAACTGGCGCGGCCTAGGCGAGGCGCGAAGCACCTCAGGGGGGGTGTTTCATTTCAGGGTTGGAGCTGCGGGTACACCGCCGTCGCCAGTTCCAGCAACTGGGCGCGCGACAGCTGTCCGCTGAGCGCGTAGCCAAAGCCCGCATCCGTCCAGTAAAAACCGGGCACCGGGCCGTCGTCGGCAAACTGGAAGCCGGTTTCGGACGCGGCCGAGGGCAGGGCGCCCAGGTACAGCGTGATGCGCTGGCCCGCGCTGTCCTGGTACATGAACTGCGCCCGTGCGCCGGTGTCGCCGGGCAGCAGGCGCCCGCCCACCAGTTCGTAGCCCTGTGGCGCCAGCACGGGGACATGGAGCGGGCGGCTCAGCCGCTTGGACAGCCACTGCACCAGGTGCTCCTGCTGCGCCGCGCCCACCTCCACGGGGTGGCGCACTTCGGGCTGGAAGACGGCGTGGGCCATAGCCGCTTGCAGGGCAAAGCGTTGCGTGGGCAACTGCTGCGCCTGCGTGGCCACCTCGCCGGGGCCCCCCGGCCATTGGGCGCGGCCTGCCCAGCCCAGCGCAAATGCCAACAGCACCGAGGCAGTCATGCCGCCCCAGCGCCACCACTGCACCTGCTGGGCCTGGCGGTCGGTCAGGCGCAGGGCGGCGGTCTGCAGCGCCTCAGGTACGGGTGCGCGCAGCAGGTCCTGGTGCAGCGCCTTCAACTGATCGCGCTGCGTTTGCCAGAGGGCGTCGTCGTCGGTGGAGGTATTGCGGGATGGGCTCATTTGAGGCGGCGCAAGGCCGGTGCGTGGTCTGCCGGGGGCTGTGGGGCGCGCTCCATCAGCTCCCGCAGGCGGCTGCGGGCGCGTGACAGGCGCGACATCACGGTGCCCACCGGAATGGCGAGGACGCGGGCCGTGTCCTCGTAGCTCATGTCCTCCAGGTTCACCAGCAGCAGCACGGCGCGCTGGTCGGGAGGCAGGCGCTGCAGGCAGCGTTCCAGGTCCAGTGCGTCGTCCTGCGGGGCCTGGGGGCCTGGCATGTAGTCCCGCACCTCGTCGATGTCCACGGCAGCCAGTGGTGGCGAGCCACGGCGCTGGTTGAGGTACAGGTTGTGCATGAGCGTGAACAGCCACGCCCGCAGATCGCTGCCGCTGCGCCACAGCAGCCATTTGCTGCAGGCACGCTCCAGCGTGTCCTGCACCAGGTCATCGGCGGCCCAGGCGTCGCCCGTCAGCACGCGGGCATAGAGGCGCAGGCCGGGCAGCTGTTCGATGACCTGGGTGTGGTTCATGTCCTCAAGGACGCGCGGTGTGCCAGGCTTGGTTGACGCCGTCTCCGGTCCGGTCGCCGGGCTTGGCGTCCTTGGCCCAGTAATACAGCGGCTTGCCTTTGTAGGCCAGCTGGGTGCTTCCGTCGTCGCGCGTGACCAGGCTGTAGTCGCCGCCGGGGCTGGTGCTGGCCATGAGCGGCGGCCAGTTGGTGGCGCAGGGACCGTTGCACACCGATTTGCCGCTGCCCGCTGCGTCGCGGTCAAAGGTGTAGAGCGTCATGCCATTGGCACCGACGAGTGCGCCGTCCATGGTTTTGGCGGGCGACGAAGACCCGTACATGGAGCAGCCGGAAACGGCGGCCAGGGCGATGATGGCGGCCAGCGGGGCAAATTTTTTCATGGGTTTCTCCAGAAGGTGGGTGCAGGCGGGTGCGAATGCTGCCTTGCACCGGGAAAAACACATGGATGCAGCGGTTTATTCCACCGCGCTGAAAAAATCTCAGCGGTTGCGGCTCTTCATCGCCCGCTCCACCTCGCGCTTGCCTTCGCGGTCCTTGATGGTGTCGCGCTTGTCGTGCTCGGCCTTGCCCTTGGCCAGGGCAATTTCGCACTTCACAAAGCCGTTCTTCCAGTGCAGGTTCAGCGGCACCAGCGTGAAGCCCTTTTGCTCGACCTTGCCAATCAGGCGCTTGATGTCGTCCTTCTTCAGCAGCAGCTTCTTGGTGCGCGCCGATTCGGGGTTGACGTGGGTCGAGGCCGTCTTGAGCGGGTGGATCAGGCAGCCCAGCAGGTACAGCTCGCCGTCACGGATCAGCACATAGCCATCGGTCAGCTGCACCTTGCCTTCGCGCAGCGCCTTCACCTCCCAGCCGTGCAGCACCATGCCCGCCTCGTGGCGCTCCTCGAAGAAATAGTTGTAGGCCGCCTTCTTGTTGTCGGCGATGCGGGAGGATGTATCGGGTTTCTTGGACATGGGTGTGGTGGTGGCGCGCCGGCAGGCATCCCTACAATCGGTGCGGAACCGTGCATTCTATGAAAACCGTCCACAAGTCCGTTCTTATCTGGTACAGCCCCGAAGAAATGTTCGCGCTGGTCACCGACGTACAGCATTACCCGCAGTTCCTGCCCTGGTGCGACCATGCCGCCGTGCTGGAGCAATCCCCCGAGGGCATGACCGCCGAAGTCGGCATCTCGCTGGGCGGTATCCGCCAGACCTTTGTGACGCGCAACACCCACGAGGCGGGCCGGCGCGTGCAGATGCACCTGGTCAAAGGTCCGTTCTCGCGGCTGGATGGGGACTGGCACTTTCACCCCGTGGGCGATGGCACGCAGCGGGCCTGCAAGGTCGAGCTGAAGCTGCACTATGGCTTTGACAGCGCACCGTTGGCCGCCCTGGTGGGGCCGGTTTTTGACCGCATTGCGGCCAGCATGGTCGATGCCTTCGTGAAGCGGGCCGAGCAGGTGTATGGCTGACGTGCTGAAGATCACCGTGGCCGCCTGCCTGGCGCCACGGCAGGTGCGCGAGTGGGTGCTGGAATTGCCAATGGGCGCTACGGTGCAGGACGCACTGCGCGCTTGCGGCATGGCCGAGTCTGGTACAGCGAGTGATCTTGATGCGCCCGCTGTGGGCATCTGGGGCCGGGCGGCGGGCCTGGATGCGCCGCTCAAGGACCAGGACCGTGTCGAGGTTTACCGGCCACTGAAGGTGGACCCCAAGGTGGCCCGGCGCGAGCGGTTTGCCCGCCAGGGCGCCCGGTCCAGCGGGTTGTTTGCGCGCCAGAGGCCGGGGGGCAAGGCGGGCTATTGAAGTCTGGGGGCCGTCTGCGGTGGCCCTGGCAATGAGCGCACCCCAGGCGAGACGGCGAAACCACCAAGAACGTGTTTACTTGGCGCAGTCGGCGGCAATGATGCCATCCAGGCGCTTGGACTCGGCCGTGCGGCCTGCTTCGTCCAGGAAGATGCGCTCGCCCTGGGCGTTGGTCTGGGTGATGGGGCGGCCCGAATCAAAGGCAGAGCGGGCCTGCTTGGCACGACTGCAGTTCTCAGCACGGGCCTTGGCCAGTTTGTCGTCTTCGGCTTTTTTCTTGGCGGCTTCAGCGGCTTCGGCCTGGGCTTTTTTCTCCTCCAGGGCCTTGTCCTTGCCGCTGCCAGCGGCGCTGGCCGCGGGTTTGGCGGCCGTGGCCGGGGCAGTGTCTGCCGCCGAGGCCGCAGCGACAGGCGCCGGGGCCATCGGCCTGCCATGGGGCTGCTTCAAAATGCTTTTTTCCGGGATGTCCTGTGGGGGCGGACGGTCGCTGAAGACCTTGCGGCCGTCCTTGTCGATCCACTGCCACTGCGCCGCAGCGCCCATGGTCCAGGTGCAGGCCACGGCCAGCAGAAGAAGCTTGTGCATTTTCATGGGGCAAGTTTATCCATGTGGTCCCAGGCCCGCCAGTGCGCTGCCGACAGGTGGGCGCGTTTTCGCCACACGCGGCACGGGTACAATCCGTTTTTTGGAGCTTATCTCATGCGCCTTCTTGGAAAAGCGCTCACCTTCGACGATGTGTTGCTGGTGCCAGCGTACTCCCAGGTCCTGCCCAAGGACACGTCCCTTGCGACGAAACTCTCCCGCAACATCCAGTTGAACCTGCCCCTCGTGTCCGCCGCCATGGACACCGTGACCGAGGCACGCCTGGCCATCGCCATCGCCCAGGAGGGCGGCATCGGCATCGTGCACAAGAACCTCACGGCGCAGGAACAGGCGGCCCAGGTGGCCAGGGTCAAGCGCTACGAATCCGGCGTGCTGCGCGACCCGGTGGTCATCACCCCCGAGCACACGGTGTTGCAGGTGCTGCAGCTGTCTGAGCAACTGGGCATCTCGGGCTTTCCGGTGTGCGACGGCGGCAAGGTGGTGGGCATCGTCACCGGCCGCGATCTGCGCTTTGAAACGCGCTACGACGTCAAGGTCCACCAGATCATGACGCCGCGCGAAAAGCTCATCACGGTCAACGAAAAGGACCACACGACGCCGGGCGAGGCCAAGGCGCTGCTCAACAAGCACAAGCTCGAGCGCATCCTGGTCGTGAACGACGCGTTTGAGCTCAAGGGCCTGATCACCGTCAAGGACATCACCAAGCAGACCAGCTTCCCCAATGCCGCGCGCGACGCCGCAGGCCGCCTGCGCGTGGGCGCGGCGGTGGGCGTGGGCGAGGGCACCGAAGAGCGCGTCGAAGCCCTGGTCAAGGCCGGTGTGGACGCCATCGTGGTGGACACCGCCCACGGCCACAGCAGGGGCGTGATCGAGCGCGTGCGCTGGGTCAAGCAGAACTACCCGCAGGTGGACGTGATCGGCGGCAACATCGCCACCGGCGCGGCTGCGCTGGCGCTGGTCGAAGCCGGTGCCGATGCGGTCAAGGTCGGTATCGGCCCCGGCTCCATCTGCACCACGCGCATCGTGGCCGGTGTGGGTGTGCCCCAGATCATGGCCATCGACAGCGTGGCCACCGCCCTCAAGGGCACCGGCGTGCCGCTGATCGCGGACGGCGGCGTGCGCTACAGCGGCGACATCGCCAAGGCCCTGGCCGCAGGCGCCAGCACCATCATGATGGGCGGCATGTTCGCGGGCACCGAAGAAGCCCCCGGCGAGGTCATCCTGTTCCAGGGCCGCAGCTACAAGAGCTACCGCGGCATGGGCAGCATCGGCGCCATGCAGCAGGGCAGCGCCGACCGCTATTTCCAGGAATCGACTACCGGCAACCCCAATGCCGACAAGCTCGTGCCCGAAGGCATCGAAGGCCGCGTGCCCTACAAGGGCTCCATGGTCAGCATCGTCTATCAGATGGCCGGTGGCGTGCGCGCTGCCATGGGCTACTGCGGCTGCGCCACCATCGACGATATGAACAACAAGGCCGAGTTCGTCGAGATCACCACCGCCGGTATCCGCGAAAGCCATGTGCACGACGTGCAGATCACCAAGGAAGCGCCGAACTACCGCGCAGACTGATCGCCTTTTGCTATTTTTTAAATAGCTGCCAGCGCTTATCACATAAGCGCTGGAGGCCGATTTCATTAAAAATCGTCATGCAACACCAGAAAATCCTCATCCTCGACTTTGGCTCGCAAGTCACCCAGCTCATCGCCCGCCGCGTGCGCGAGGCCAACGTGTACTGCGAGGTGCACCCTTGCGACGTGACGGACGAGTGGGTGCGTGACTACGCCAAGGACGGTGCGCTCAAGGGCGTGATCCTCTCCGGTAGCCACGCCAGCGTGTACGAGGACACCACCGACAAGGCCCCCCAGGCCGTGTTCGAGCTGGGCCTGCCGGTGCTGGGCATCTGCTACGGCATGCAGACCATGGCGCACCAGCTGGGCGGCAAGGTCGAGGGCGGCCACAAGCGCGAGTTCGGCTTTGCAGCCGTGCGCGCGCGCGGCCACACCGCATTGCTCAAGGATATTGCCGACTTCACCACGCCGGAAGGCCACGGCATGCTCAACGTCTGGATGAGCCACGGCGACAAGGTCACCGAGTTGCCCCCGGGCTTCAAACTCATGGCCAGCACCGACAGCTGCCCCATCGCCGGTATGGCCGACGAAGAGCGCCGTTTCTACGCCGTGCAGTTCCACCCCGAAGTCACGCACACCGTGCAGGGCAGGGCGCTGCTCGATCGCTTCGTGCTCGGCATCTGCGGCGTACAGCCCGACTGGGTCATGAAGGACCACATCGCCGAAGCCGTCGAGGCCATCCGCGCCCAGGTGGGCGACGAAGAAGTGATCCTGGGCCTGTCGGGCGGCGTCGATTCCTCCGTGGCCGCAGCGCTCATCCACCGCGCCATCGGCGACCAGCTTACCTGCGTGTTCGTGGACCACGGCCTGCTGCGCCTGAACGAGGGCGACATGGTCATGGACATGTTCGTCGGCAAGCTGCACGCCAAGGTCATCCGGGTGGACGCGAGCGAGCTGTTCCTGGGCAAGCTGGCCGGCGTGAGCGAGCCTGAGGCCAAGCGCAAGATCATCGGCGGCCTGTTCGTGGACGTGTTCAAGGCCGAGGCCGCCAAGCTCAAGGGCGACGGCGCCAAGGGCGCCAAGTGGCTGGCCCAGGGCACCATCTACCCCGACGTCATCGAATCCGGCGGCGCCAAGAGCAAGAAGGCCGTCACCATCAAGAGCCACCACAACGTCGGCGGCCTGCCCGAGCAACTGGGCCTCAAGCTCCTGGAGCCCCTGCGCGACCTGTTCAAGGACGAAGTGCGCGAACTCGGCGTGGCCCTGGGCCTGCCGCCCGAAATGGTTTATCGCCACCCCTTCCCCGGCCCCGGCCTGGGCGTGCGCATCCTGGGCGAGGTCAAGAAGGAATACGCCGACCTGCTGCGCCGCGCCGACGCGATCTTCATCGAAGAGCTGCGCAACCACGTCGATGAAGCCACAGGCAAGACCTGGTACGACCTTACCAGCCAGGCCTTCACCGTGTTCCTGCCCGTCAAGAGCGTGGGCGTGATGGGCGATGGTCGCACGTACGACTACGTGGTGGCCCTGCGCGCCGTGCAGACCAGCGACTTCAT
>DAIQRN010000476.1:0-2504 GCA_036786185.1 Acidovorax sp.
ATCAGGGGCATATCGGCTCATTGCGGTTTGCCTTGCCCCCCCTCGCCGAACAATCCCGCATCGTCACCCGCGTCGAAGAACTCATGCGCCTGTGCGATGCGCTGGAGGCCAAGGGCCAGCTGGAGGCCGCGCAACACGCCCAACTGGTCAGCACCCTGCTGGGCACGCTCACCGCCAGCACCACGCCCGAAGAGATAGCCGAGCACTGGCAGCGCGTGGCCCAGCACTTCGACCTGCTGCTGGACCGCCCCGAAGCCATCGACGCCCTGGAGCAAACCCTGCTGCAACTGGCCGTGCGCGGCCTGCTCGTGCCCCAAGACCCCACCGACGAACCCGCCAGCGCCCTGCTGCAAAAAATCCGCGCAGAAAGAGACCGCTTCATCGCCACCGGCCAGATTAAGCGCGACAAACCCTTGCCGCCCATTGCCGACGAGGAAAAGCCGTTTGAGTTGCCGGTGGGGTGGGAGTGGGTGAGGTTGGGTTCTCTTGGAGAGTCGTTTGATTACGGGTCATCGCAGAAATCGGTGGATGACAGTGCTGCTGTTCCAATTTTGCGAATGGGCAATATTCAAGGTGGCCGAGTTGTCATGACCAACTTGAAGTACCTAAAAGACCTCCAAGGCGAATTGCCGTATCTCCTTTTGCGTGAAGGTGACCTGCTTTTCAATCGTACGAACAGTTATGAGCTTGTAGGAAAGACAGGGTTGTTTGAGGGGTATGCACGCGAGATGACGTTTGCTTCCTATCTCATTCGCATACGGCTCATGGACGGCCTAGTGAACTCCGAGTACATCAATGCGTACATGAACACCCGTGACTGCCGCGAAAGTGAGATTGAGCCGGATTTGACGCAACAAACCGGGCAAGCGAACTACAACGGGACCAAGTTGAAAAGCATTCGATTACCGCTCCCACCCCTCGCCGAACAATCCCGCATCGTCACCCGCGTCACCGCACTGCGCCGCCTGTGCGCCGACCTGCGCCAGCGCCTTGCCGACCGTCAGTCCGTGCAGGCCCGTCTGGCCGAGGCGCTGGTGCAAAAGGTGGCCTGACCGCTGCACATCCACCATGGCCTATTCCAAACCCTGGCGAAGCGTTGCGGATCAACTGGCGCAGTTGCAAGCCCGTGGCATGCACATTGGCGATGTAGCCAAAGCTACGGACTACCTGGAGCGCATTGGCTACTACCGGCTCAGCGGCTATTGGTACGACTTTCGGGTGCGTACCGCCTATTCGCCGGTGGACCAGGTAACGGGCGGGAGGCCCAAAAAGATTCGTATTGAGCGCCCGGTGCTGGATGAGTTCAAGCCTGGCACGCGGTTTCACGACGCGGTGGATTTGTACGTGTTCGACAAGAAGCTGCGTTTGCTGGCGCTGGACGCTTTGGAACGTATCGAGGTGGCGTTGCGGGTTGATTTGTCGCACAGGCTGGGAGAGAAAGACCCTTTTGCCTACTTAAAGCCCGAGCTGTTTCACGACAACTTTGCGCGCAAGCTGGATGCCAAGAAGGGCCTGACACGGCACCACGAATGGCTGACCAAGCATGCGGCATTGGTCATGCGCTCGCGCGAGACCTTCATGGTGCACAACCGAGAAAAATATGGGTTGCCCCTGGCGATTTGGGTGGCCTGTGAGGTCTGGGACTTCGGGTGCATGTCCACGCTGTTCTCAGGTTTGCAGTCGGAAGACCAGGACGCCATTGCCCAAACCTATGGGGTGGCAGACGGGCGCGTGTTTTCCAGTTGGCTGCGCAGCTTGAACTATCTGCGCAACGTGTGCGCGCACCACAGCCGGTTGTGGAACCGTAACGTGGTGGAAGAGCCTAAATTGCTCCCCTTGGGGGCGGTGCCTGCGCTCGATGCGTTTGTCAACGAAAGTTCGTTGCGCACCCGGCCGTTTCTGTTGTTGTGCATCTGCCAGCACTTGATGCAGGTGATCAATCCGTCTTCTGGGTGGGGCGGCAGATTGAAGCAGCATCTGCAGGCTTTTCCGGATGTGGCGCACTTGGGCATCACGCTGCAAGGGATGGGGGTGGACGCGGGGTGGGATCAGCGCCACTGGTAGCCAATCGCCCAAAGAAAAACCCCCAAGCAGCTAGCACCGAAGTGCGTCACTGAAGGGGGCCGTGTTGCAGGAATTGTAATTAGGGACGCCTAACCCGTCAAATTACAACCATGCAGCGCGTAGGTCAGATCAAAGATAAACGGGCGTAAATCCAGCGTATTTAACCTTGAAGAAGAGCCTAAGTCATTGATTTATATATTGTCTAGCGTGTTTTCGAGGCGTTATTTAGACAACAAAATGGATGTCGTTGTTAGACATCGATGTTGCCCGCGCGCAAAGCATTCGTCTCAATAAAGTCTCGACGTGGCTCCACCTCGTCCCCCATCAGCATCGTGAACACGCGATCCGCTTCGATGGCGTCATCGATCTGCACGCGCAGCAGGCGGCGCACGTTGGGGTCCATGGTGGTTTCCCACAGCTGCTCGGGGTTCATTTCGCCC
>DAIQRN010000477.1:0-2490 GCA_036786185.1 Acidovorax sp.
AGCTGACCTTGTTCTTCTTGAACAGGTACAGGATGCCGTCGTTGTTCTGCTTCACGACGGTGTCCTTGCGGGCAATCATCTTGGCCACGTCCATCTTGACGCCCGTGGCGGTGATGCCGTGTTCGGCGAAGTGCTTGTTGGCGTGCTCGAAGTGCTCGGACGATTGCAGCAGCGCCTTGGACGGAATGCAGCCCACATTGGTGCAGGTGCCGCCGGGTGCGGGCCCCCCCTTGTCGTTTTTCCACTCGTCAATACAGGCGACGTTGAAGCCCAGTTGGGCTGCACGGATGGCGGCAATGTAGCCACCGGGGCCGCCACCGATCACGATGACGTCGAATTGCTTGTTGCTCATGCTTGTTTCACTCCTGCGCGCACTACCGTCAGTGCGCAAGCTTGAGGGTGACGACCCCACCGACGATCAGCGCCACGCCCAGAAACCTGGCCAGCGTCGCGGCATCGCCGAAGAACATCACCCCGATCAAAAAAGTACCCGCTCCACCGATGCCCGTCCACACCGCGTAGGCGGTGCCGATGGGAATCTCGCGCTGCGCCATCCACAGCAGCAGGCCACTGATGCCCATCGACACGATGGCACCCGCAATACCGACCACGCGGTATTCGGGCTGCTGCGAGAGCTTGAAGCCCAGGGGCCAGCCGATCTCGCAGACACCGGCCAGCAGCAGATAGGCCCAGGCCATGATGGTGGATCAGATGTCGAACAACAGGCGCGATGGGTCTTCCAGCGCGTCCTTCATGGCCACCAGGCCCAGCACGGCTTCGCGGCCGTCGATGATGCGGTGGTCGTAGGACATGGCCAGGTAGTTCATCGGGCGCACCACCACTTGGCCGTTTTCGACCACGGCGCGGTCCTTGGTGGCGTGCACGCCCAGGATGGCCGACTGGGGTGGGTTGATGATGGGGGTGGACATCATCGAGCCGAAGGTGCCGCCGTTGCTGATGGAGAAGGTGCCGCCGGTCATTTCTTCAATGCCCAGCTTGCCTTCGGCCGCCTTCTTGCCGAACTCGGCAATCTTCTTTTCGATGTCGGCGAAGCTCATCTGGTCTGCATTGCGCAGGATGGGCACCACCAGACCGCGGGGCGAGCCCACGGCGATGCCGATGTCGAAGTAGCCGTGATAAACGATGTCGTTGCCGTCCACCGAGGCGTTCAGCACGGGGTACTTCTTGAGGGCGTGCACGGCAGCCTTCACGAAGAAGGACATGAAGCCCAGCTTGGTGCCGTGTTCCTTGGTGAAGCTGTCCTGGAACTTCTTGCGCAGCTCCATCACGGGAGCCATGTTCACTTCATTGAACGTGGTCAGGATGGCGTTGGTGGACTGCGACTGCAGCAGGCGCTCGGCCACGCGGGCGCGCAGGCGGCTCATGGGCACGCGCTGCTCGGGACGGCCACTGAGATCTTCCTTGGAGGCGGGAGCGGCCACTTGGGGCAGCGCCTTGGTGGGCACGCCCGTGGGGATCACGGCAGCCGTGGACTTCACGCCACCCGCCACGGCGGCCAGCACGTCGCCCTTGGTCACGCGGCCATCCTTGCCCGAACCGGCCACGGCCGATGCGGACAGGTTGTTCTCGGCCAGCAGCTTGGCGGCGGCAGGCATGGCCACATCGCCCTTGGAGCCACCGGTGGCTGCCGGGACCGCAGCAGGCGCTGCGGCGGCAGGTGCCGGTGCCGCTGCGCCGGGGGCTGGCGTGGCCGCACCGGCCTTGCCTTCGGTGTCGATCTTGGCGATGAGCTGCTCGGCCACCACGGTGGCACCGTCGCCCTGGATGATTTCGGCCAGCACGCCAGCAGAAGGCGCGGGCACTTCAAGCACCACCTTGTCGGTTTCGATCTCGATCAGGATTTCGTCCACGGCCACGGCTTCGCCGGCCTTCTTCTTCCACGTCAGCATCGTGGCTTCGGCGATGGATTCGGACAACTGGGGGACTTTGACTTCTACGATAGCCATTTTGAATTCTTTCAGTAGGGGTTCTGTTCTGTGTGCGTTCGGGTAGCTGGCCTTACTTGGTCAGGACAAAACCCTTGAGCTTGGCAAACGCGGCATCCACCAGCGCCTTTTGCTGCTCCTGGTGCAGGTGGGCGTAGCCAACGGCAGGCGAAGCGGACGCGGCGCGACCGGCATAGCCCAGCTTCTGACCGTCGAGCATGTTCTCGTGGATGTTGTGCTGGATGAAGAACCAGGCGCCCTGGTTCTGCGGCTCGTCCTGGCACCACACGATGTCGGTAGCGTTGGGGTACTTCTTGAGCTCGGTCGCAAACGCCTTGTGCGGGAAGGGGTAGAGCTGTTCCACGCGGAGGATTACCACGTCGTCATCCTCACGCTCGGTGCGCTTTTTCACGAGGTCGTAGTACACCTTGCCCGAGCAAGCGATCACGCGCTTGACCTTGGCGGCCTTCTTCGCGATGGCCTCGTCCTGCTCGGGAATCACCGTCTGGAAGCTGCCCTTGGTGAACTCGGACAGCGGCGAGGT
>DAIQRN010000478.1:0-2485 GCA_036786185.1 Acidovorax sp.
GCACGCCCCAGTGGCCCAGGGTCAGGCCGAAGTCCTGCTTGTGGCGGTCGATGCCCGCCTCGCTGGCCACGTCGAGCACGCCGCCCAGGCCGAAGACGGTGTTGACGCTCAGACGCACCAGGCTGTCGAAGGCCTCGCGGCCCTTGAATTGCAGCATGTTGTTGACGAACGACCAGGCATCGCCCAGGTTGGCAAAGAAGTTGGTCACGCCGGTGCGCAAGGGCTGCGGCGTCACGTCGCGGTAGGCCGTGGCCACGGGCTTGAGCACGGCCTTGTCCACGTTCTCGTTGAACGTGGTCATGCTGCGGTTGTAGGGTTCCAGCGGGTCGGCCGGATTGGCGTTGGGGCCCGTGGCGCAGCCGCTCAGGAGCGCGGCGCCCAGCAGCAGCGCCGCCGGGTGCACAGCCCAGGGCGTGGATGGTTTCTCGGTTGTCATTTTTTTCCTCCTGCACCCGCGGGTGCTGCGTTTTCCTCGGCCTTGCTGTACAGGAACTGGCCTATGAGATTTTCCAGCACCACGGCCGACTGCGTGGCGGTCACCAGGTCGCCACTCGCCAGGTTGTGTTCGTCGGCGCCGGGCTCGATGCCAATGTATTGATCACCCAGCAGCCCGCTGGTCAAAATCTTGAGCGAGCTGTCCTTGGGGAAAAGGTAACGGTTTTCCAGCTCCAGCGTCACGCGCGCCTGAAAAGTAGCGTCGTCGAAGGTGATGTCGCGCACGCGCCCGACGACCACGCCGGCGCTGCGTACCGCCGACTTGGGCTTCAGGCCGCCGATGTTGTCGAAACGTGCCGAAATCACGTAACCCGAGCGGAAGTTCAGGTTCAACAGATTGGCCGACTGCAGGGCCAGAAAGACCAGCGCCGCGGCCCCCAGCAGGACGAACAGGCCGACCCAGAGATCGTTCTTGGAATGCTGCATGGTGAATTTCTCCCGGTGGGCGTGCGTGCCGCCCTCAAATACTGAACATCACTGCCGTGAGGACGAAGTCCAACGCCAGCACGGTAAGCGAGGCCATGACCACGGTGCGCGTGGTGGCGCGCGACACGCCCTCGGGCGTGGGCTTGGCCACATAGCCCTGCAGCACGGCGATGAAGGTGACGGCCACGCCAAAGGCCAGGCTCTTGACGATGCCGTTGCCCACGTCCTTGAAGACATCGACGCCACCCTGCATCTGGCCCCAGAAGGCGCCCGCATCCACGCCAATCAACACCACGCCGACCAGCCAGCCGCCGATCACGCCGACGGCGTTGAACACCAGGGCCAAGAGCGGCATGGCGATCACCCCGCCCCAGAAGCGCGGCGCCAGGATGCGCCGCACCGGATCCACGGCCATCATCTCCATGGCCGAGAGCTGCTCGCCCGCGCGCATCAGGCCGATCTCGGCCGTCAGCGAGGTGCCGGCGCGGCCCGCGAACAGCAGCGCCGTGATCACCGGCCCCAGTTCGCGCACCAGCCCCAGCGTGACCACCAGGCCCAGCGAATTGGCCGAGCCATAGAGCTGCAGTACGTTGTAGCCCTGCAGCGCCAGCACAAAGCCGACAAACAGGCCCGACATGGTGATGATGGACAGCGAATAGTTGCCCAGAAAATGCACCTGGTCGCGCACCAGGCCAAAGCGGCGCATGGCCGGGCCGAACAGCGCCACCAGGCGCGCGAACAGGCGCGCGCCCATGCCGATGTCGGCCAGCTTGCTGCGCACGGCATAGCCCAGGTGCGAGGGGCGCCACCAGCTCATGCATCACCTCCGCCCTGGCTGCCCATGCCGACCGGACCGAAGTCCTGCGCCACGCTGGGGCCGGGGTAATGAAACGGCACCGGCCCCGTGGGCAGCGCATGCACGAACTGGTGCACCAGCGGATCCTGGCTGGCACGCACCTCGTCCGGCGTGCCCTGGGCGGCCACGGTGCCGGGGCCGAGGATGATGACCTGATCGGCCAGGCGGAAGGTCTCCTCCAGGTCGTGCGAGACAACGATGGTGGTCAGCCCCATGGCGTCGTTGAGCCGGCGAATCAGCTGCGCCGCCGTGCCCAGCGAGATCGGATCAAGCCCGGCAAAGGGCTCGTCATACATGATGAGCTCCGGGTCCAGCGCCACGGCCCGCGCCAGCGCCACGCGCCGCGCCATGCCGCCCGAAATCTGGCTGGGCATCAGATCACGCGCGCCGCGCAGGCCCACGGCGCCCAGCTTCATCAGCACGATGTCGCGCACCAGTTCCTCGGGCAGGTCGGTGTGCTCGCGCAGCGGAAAGGCCACGTTGTCGAACACACTCATGTCGGTGAACAGCGCGCCGAACTGAAACAGCATGCCCATGCGCCGGCGCGCGGCGTAGAGCTGCTCCATGCCCATCGCGCCCACATCCTGGCCGTTGACCAGCACCTGGCCCTGCTGGGCGCGCTGCTGCCCGCCGATCAGGCGCAATATGGTGGTCTTGCCGCCGCCCGAGGCGCCCATGATGGCCGTGACCTTGCCACGCGGCACGGTC
>DAIQRN010000479.1:0-2460 GCA_036786185.1 Acidovorax sp.
GACCTGATCGCGTATTTGCTGGAATCGAGCCGCATCACGGTGCAGCTACTGGAAGCCGCCATGCGCCGGTGCGACCACTTCAACGACACCGAGAAGGCCCGGCAGGACATGCGAAAGCAGGTGTTGGAGACACCACCACACCTGCGCCAAGACCTGCTGGAGCATTTCTTGGGCAAGCCGCCCCAAGCACCCGTCGCATCCCTGAAAGAACAACGGGAGAACAACCATGACTGAAATGAAGAAGCCGCCCCAGGGCCACGGCTGGAAGCCGGGTCAGTCCGGCAACCCCAAGGGTCGCCCCAAGGGATCGGGAGACGTTGCGCACATCCGATCTGCCATTGCCACGCGCATCCCCGAACTGCTCGAAGCCATGATGCAGCGCGCACTCGACGGCGATGTCGGCGCCGCCCGCCTGTTGCTGGAGCGCACGGTCGCGCCCCTCAAGGCGACCGATATGGGCCAGCCCCTCAACCTGCCCAATGGCACGCTGACCGAGCAAGGCCGGGCCGTGATGGCAGCCGTGTCTGCAGGCGATCTGGCGCCAAGCCAGGGTGCCGCCTTGGTGGGTGCGCTCGGTGCGCTGGCCCGCGTGGCCGAGGTGGATGAACTGGCCGCCCGCGTGGCAGCACTGGAGAAGCACCATGGCAAGTCTTGAAAAGCGCATCAAGGTGCTGGAGGTGACCAGCGTCCCAGTGGTGCCACCGCGCATCCACATCACGTTCGTGTGCCCAGTCCGTGGCACCGTCAGTGCAAGGCTCTGGAGTGGAAGCATGGTGGATCGCAGGAACGATGAAACCGAAGCGCAATTCCTGGCACGCGTGGAGCATCTGGAGGCAGCCCATGCCCAGTCTTGAAACGCGTGTGGCCAAGTTGGAAAAGGCTGCGGCCCATGTGGACCTCAAGGCCATGACAGACGATGAGTTGCTCGCGTATGCGGGCAAGTTCCCCATGTTCTCCAGCGAGATGTATGCGGCGATCGTCACCCTCGTACTGCGCCGCCCGAGTGCGTTTCCAGTCGTGTACGACGACCCTGACTACGAATCGACGGACTATTAGGAGTGAAACATGGCATCCATCAAAACCCGTGTTGCGGGCCTGGAGCAGGCAGCCAGAGCAACTGTGCGACGGCAGCTGACCGACGCAGAGCGTGCGGTTCGCGTGACCCATATCCTCAACCATCCTGAGTCTTCGCCGGTGTATGGGCCATTGAGGGAATTTCTGAAACGGGCTTTGGGTCGTAATGTCCTGCTATAACTTCCCTCTTATCGAGATCAGAGGGGATGGGGCGAATGACCAACGAACAACAACAGCATCAAACGCTGTTGCTCAACCTGCTGCCAGCAGACCACACCACCGTAGGCAACAGCACGCTGCTGGAGCGATTTTTGGCCGCCGCCCAAGCCGAAGGCCACAAACCGCCCGCCACAGAAGACGACTTCAAAACGGCGCGCG
This sequence comes from Acidovorax sp., assembly GCA_036786185.1. Classification (GTDB taxonomy): domain Bacteria; phylum Pseudomonadota; class Gammaproteobacteria; order Burkholderiales; family Burkholderiaceae_C; genus Acidovorax. The sequence continues at coordinate 1,453 of DAIQRN010000479.1, forward strand.
AAGCGCTGGTCGCGGCAGGCCTGGCAGTCAAAGGTAAAGGGCGCGGCGGCGCCACCGCCCGGGCCACCGGCGCGCAGCGGCCCGACTTTGCGCTGGGCGCCCCCACCCCACCAGCCCCCGCCCCTGCTGCCACGCCCAAGCCCCCCAAAGCCGCCAAAGCCAAACCCACACCGGCGCAGCCCGACACCGGCGACGCCCAGGTGCTGGCCTACCGCCACCCCGACCGGCGCAAGAACAACCCCGAAGTGGGCCTGGTCAACACCGAAAGCGACCCCGAGCAGCCCAAAACCGCCTGGGCCTACGACCCGCACCTCGACCCCGCCCTGCAATTCGACAGCGCCCGCGCCCAGGCCGATGCCTTGATTGCCGACGCCCTGTCCGGTAACGACCCCGCCGCCATGCGCCACGCCCTGCAAACCCTGCAACGCATGGGCGCGCCCTACCTGCAATGGACGGGCAAGGCCGAGCGCACCAGCTTTGAGGTGGACACCGTGAGCCTGCATGTGCACGAGCGCATCGACGCCATGAGCATTTTGAGCAGCGTGGGTAAGCGCCAAAACGCTAGCAATTCAATAGCTGGTAGCGCAAGCGGGGCAAGCGCCAAAGGCCAAAAACACCCCAACTTCTACCAACCTGGTCTGTTTGAGGCCCCATTCGAGAACGTGCCCCTGCGCTCGGCGCTGGACTTCTACAAACACGACCGCGGCTGGGCCAACCGGCTGGTCGCTGGCGACAGCCTGCTGGTAATGAACAGCCTGCTGCAAAAAGAAGGCATGGCCGGGCAGGTGCAGATGATCTACATCGACCCGCCCTACGGCATCAAGTACGGCAGCAACTTCCAGCCCTTTGTGGGCAAGCGCGACGTGAAAGACCGGGCCGACGCGGATTTGACGCAAGAGCCCGAAATGATCAAAGCCTTCCGCGATACCTGGGAGCTGGGCATTCACTCGTATTTGACGTATTTGCGCGACCGGCTGTTATTGGCGCGGGAGTTATTGAGTGAATCGG
>DAIQRN010000055.1:0-10306 GCA_036786185.1 Acidovorax sp.
GAAGTCGTTGACGCCATGCGCGGCGTACATTTTCATGATGTGCCACAGGATGGGCCGCCCGCCGATCTCGATCATGGGCTTGGGCCGCAAATGGGATTCTTCAGAAATGCGGGTACCGAGCCCGCCAGCAAGAAGGACTGCTTTCATGGCCGCAGCATAGAGCAGGCTTTGGTCCGCCAAAAGACTCTGACAGCATGAAAAGACACCCCAAATGGCGCGATCGTCCCGGCATTGGGTAAAGAAGCCAGTGTTGACACTTCTTTTACCGCGTTTCTTTCTGATCAATCCGATACATTTACAGTACCTTTCCACAGCGGTGGCTGTGACCTGCCCCAGGCCGCCGCTGCCACTCCATACGCTCCCAGAAAAGCATGTTCGTCATCATCGGTTACATCGTCTGCTTCGGCTGCATCTTCGGGATGTACGTGCTGCATGGCGGAAACATTGCGGTCATTCTCAAGGCGCTGCCGTTTGAGCTGGTGACCATTCTGGGCGGAGCCATGGGCGCCTTTGTGGTCAACAACCAGCCCAAGGTGCTCAAGGCCACGATGAAGGCGATTCCAGTAGCGCTCAAGGGCTCCAAATACACCAAGGCACGGTACATGGAGCTGATGGCGATGCTCTATGACATCCTGCAAAAGGCCCGCAAAGAGGGGCTGATGGCCATTGAGAAGGATGTGGAAGCGCCCCACGAATCCGAGATTTTCAAAAAGTACCCCACGGTGGGCAGCGACCACCACGTGATCGAGTTCACCACCGACTACCTGCGCATGATGGTGTCGGGCAACCTGAACGCACACGAGATCGAAGCGCTGATGGACAACGAGATCGACACCCACCACGAAGAGGCGCACGCCCCCGTGGCGGCCCTGGCCCGGCTGGCGGGGGCGCTGCCGGCGTTCGGGATCATTGCGGCGGTGTTGGGGGTGGTGAACACCATGGGTTCGGTGGGGCAACCTCCATCGGTGCTGGGTGGCATGATCGGTTCGGCTCTGGTGGGCACCTTTCTGGGCATTTTGCTGGCCTATGGCGTGGTGGAGCCGCTGGGCGGCCTGGTCGAGCAAAAAACCCAGGACGCCGCCAAGGAATTGCAGTGCATCAAATCCACCCTGCTGGCCAGCATGCAGGGTTACAACCCGGCCACGGCCATTGAATTTGGCCGCAAGGTACTGTTCTCTGGTGACCGCCCGGGCTTTACCGAACTGGAGAGCCACGTGAAAGGCAAGAAATAGCAGGGGCCGCCCGCCGCCCCTGAATCCCGAGCGCCATGGCAGAAAAGAAACTCCAGCCCATCATCATCAAGCGCATCAAGAAAGGCGGCCATGCGGTGCATGGCGGTGCCTGGAAGATTGCGTACGCCGACTTCGTGACGGCGATGATGGCGTTCTTCCTGCTGATGTGGCTGCTGGGCTCCACGGCCAAGGGCGAGTTGCAGGGGATTGCCGCGTACTTCAGCTCCCCGCTCAAGGTGGCCATGACGGGAGGCGACGGGGCCGGCAACAGCTCCAGCGTCATCCCCGGTGGGGGCAACGACCTCTCCAAGGTGCACGGCCAGGTGCGGCGCTCCGATGTGGAAGAGGCCAAGCAGCGGCGCATGAGCCTGGACGCTGCCCGCGCCGAACGTGCCAAGCAGGACCGCGAGCGCCTCAAGGCGCTGGAAGCCAAGATTGATGCGCTGATCACCGAAAACCCGCGGCTGAACGAGTACAAGTCGCAAATCCGCATCGAGATCACGCCCGACGGCCTCCTGATTCAGATCATCGACGACCAGAACCGCCCCATGTTCGACAGCGGCAGCGCGATGGTGAAGCCCTACATGCGCGACATCCTGCGCGAGATTGGCGCGGCGCTGGGCGGGGTGGAAAACCGCCTCAGCCTGGCCGGCCACACCGACGCCGTACCCTATGGCAACAGCGACCGGGGCTACAGCAACTGGGAGCTGTCGGCCGACCGGGCCAATGCCTCGCGCCGCGAGCTGGTGGCGGCCGGCATGCCAGACGCTAAACTGGGCCGCGTTGTAGGCTTGGCAGCCAGTGACCTGCTGGAACCCAACAACCCGCGTTCACCGGCCAACCGGCGCATCACCATCACGGTGCTGACCCGGGAGGCCGAGGAGCGGCTCTTGGGCAAGGGAATCCCCGAAATCACCTCTACGGAACTGCTGGAAGGGAAAACGGGAGAGAATCCCCCCCCAGACAGGTGACGGTTACGACTTGTCACCAACGCTGCCGCCCATGACAATACTTACAGCTACTTCCGACCGAAAGGGTCTCATGTGACCACCGCCCTTCGTTTTTTGATCGTTGACGACTTCTCCACCATGCGCCGCATCGTGCGCAATCTGCTCAAGGAAAGCGGCTTTGCCGACGCCGATGAGGCCGAAGACGGCGTTGCTGCATTGCACAAGCTGCGCAACGGCAAGTTCGATTTCGTGGTGACCGACATCAACATGCCCAACATGAACGGCTTCCAGTTGCTGGCGGAAATCAAGAAGGACGACAAGCTCAAGCACTTGCCCGTTCTGATGGTGACGGCCGAGGCCCGCAAGGAAGACATCGTGGCAGCGGCCCAAGGTGGCGCGGCGGGCTATATCGTCAAACCCTTCACGAAGGCGACCCTGGAGGAGAAGGTGACCCTGATCCTCAAGAAGATGGGGTTATGACGCCATGGACGCCACTCCGAACACCAGCCAGCCTCCCGCCGACGCGGACGTGCACCACAAGATTGGCCTGCTGACCCGCCAACTGCACGACGCCATGAATGAGCTGGGCTACGCCGACAAGCTGCGTGGCTCCATGGGTGAGCTGCCCGACGCGCAAAGCCGCCTGTCCTACATCGCACGCCTGACCGGCGAAGCGGCCGAGAAGGTGCTGGGCCGTGTGGAACAGGCCAAGGCCCAGCACGACTACATCGCCGCCGAGACGCGCCGCGTGGTCAGCTCGCTGGTGGCTGATCCGGTGGCTGCAGTGGCCAAGGGCGATATCTACAACTTTCTCTCCGACGTGGAGCGCGTGACCAAGGAAGCAGACACGCACCTCACCGAGATCATGATGGCGCAGGACTTCCACGACCTCACCGGCCAGGTGATCGCACGCGTGGTCAACCTGGCGGCCACCATCGAGGAGCAGCTCGTGCAACTGCTCATCCAGACGGCACCGCCCCACGCGCAGGTTCCCGCACAGGAAGCCGCCAAGCCCGCCCACCTGCAGGGCCCGGTGGTGGACCCTGACAACACACCCGACATCGTGACCGACCAGTCTCAGGTCGATGACCTGCTGGCCAGCCTCGGGTTCTGAGCCACCGCCACCAAATATATAGTCAAAAATGCCTCCAGCGCTTATCCAGTAAGCGCTAGCAGCTATATTTTTTGAAGCATCCGCTTCACGAAACCCCATACCGCCACGATCGGCATGGGCTCCGATAAGAGGGGGTGCCAGCCCCTTTATCGCGCTTTAGATTTCCGGGTCGCTCACGACAATGGCATGGCACCAGCCGTCATGCCACCATGGAATCCAGCCAAGAAAAAAGCCTCCCCGCGTCAGAGCGCAAACTGCAGAAAACGCGCGCCGACGGTCAGGGTGCGCGCTCGCGGGACTTGTCGCACCTGGCCATCCTGGGCGTTGGCGCGGCCTGCATGCTGATCCTGATGCCCACGCTCATGGAACACATGCAGCGCGCCATGGGCGAGCAGCTCGTCTTCAATGCCGCCACCGTGATGGCGCCCGGAAACATGCTGACGCGGCTGCAGAGCATGGTCGGCATTGGCATCGTGGCCAGCCTGGTATTCGCCTTGCTCACCGGCGCGGCCTCGGTGGTCAGCGCCATCGGCGCGGGCGGCTGGATCTTTAGCTGGAAGCCCATATCGCCCCAGTTCAGCCGGCTCAACCCGTTGTCAGGAGTGGCCAACCTGTTTTCCAAGCAGCAAATGACCAACGTGGCCAAGATGACGCTGCTGACGGTCATCCTGTCCTACGTGGCCTGGAAGTACATGGGCAACAGCATCGAGAGCGTGGCCATGCTGGTTCTGCAACCCTCGCCGTTGGCCATCCGCCACGTGGCCGACTGGCTGACCTCGGGCATGAGCCTGCTGCTGCTCGTGGTGTTCATGGCCGCCCTCATCGACGTGCCCCTGCAGGCCTACCTGTTCAAGGACCGGCTGAAGATGTCGCACGAGGAAGTCAAGCAGGAGCACAAGGAGGCCGACGGCAACCCGCACACCAAGGGCCGCATCCGCCAGAAGCAGCGCGAGATGGCCGACGGCGCCAGCGTGGCGGCCGTGCCCAAGGCCGACTTCGTGGTGATGAACCCCACCCACTACGCGGTGGCGCTCAAGTACGACGAAAAGACCATGAGCGCGCCCCAGGTGATCGCGCGCGGCACGGACCTCATCGCCATGAAGATCCGCGACGTGGCCAAGGAGCACAGCGTGCCCGTGCTGCAGTCGCCCATGCTGGCCCGCGCGCTGTATGCCCATGCCGAGCTGGACCAGGCCATCCCCGCGCAGCTCTACGCTGCCGTGGCCCAGGTGCTGGCCTACGTGTACCGCCTGAAGGCCGCCCTGCGCGGCGAGGGCCGCATGCCCGACAGCCTGGTGGAGCCCCAGGTTCCGCCTGAACTCGATCCGCACAACCGCACCACGGTGCAAGGTGCCGCCGTATGAACACTTCCGTCAAATCCCTGCAGCAATGGGCGGGCAGCAACGCAGGCGCCCTGCAGGGGCTGTCCGCGCCGCTGCTGGTCGTCGCCATCCTGGCGCTGATGGTGCTGCCCATCCCGCCGTGGATGCTGGACGCCTTCTTCACGCTCAACATCGCCGTGGCGCTGATGGTGATGATGGTGGCGGCCTACATGCTGCGCCCGCTGGACTTTGCGGCCTTCCCCTCGGTGCTGCTGCTGACCACGCTGATGCGCCTGTCGCTCAACGTGGCGTCCACCCGGGTGGTGCTGCTGGAAGGCCACACCGGCCCCGGCGCCGCGGGCGCGGTGATCGAGGCCTTTGGCCACTTCCTGATCGGCGGCAACTTTGCCGTGGGCCTGATCGTGTTCGCGATCCTGGTGGTGATCAACTTCGTGGTGATCACCAAGGGCGCCGAGCGTATTGCCGAAGTGTCGGCCCGCTTCACGCTGGACGCCATGCCCGGCAAGCAGATGGCCGTGGATGCCGACCTCAATGCCGGCCTGATCGACGAGAAAGAAGCCAAGCGCCGCCGTGCCGAGGTGCAGGAAGAAGCCAACTTCTTCGGTTCCATGGACGGCGCCAGCAAGTTCGTGCGTGGCGATGCCATTGCCGGCATCCTGATTCTGATCATCAACATCGTGGGCGGCTTTGCCATCGGCATGCTCTCGCACGGCCTGTCGGCCAGCCAGGCGGCCAACAGCTACATCCTGCTGGCGGTGGGCGATGCACTGGTGGCACAAATTCCGGGCCTGCTCATCTCCGTGGCCGCCGCGATGGTGATCTCGCGCGTGGGCAAGGAGCAGGACATGGGCCGCCAGATCGTGCAGCAGCTCTTCATGTCGCCCCGCGTGCTGGGCGTCACGGCCGGCATCCTCATCCTGCTGGGCCTGATTCCGGGCATGCCCCACGCCGTGTTCCTGATCATGGGCGGCGCCCTGGGCTATGTGGCGTGGGTGCTGTACCAACGCCAGCAGGTGCCGCCCCCGGTCGAGGCACCGCCCGCGCCCGTGGGCGACGGCGAGGCCACCTGGGACGACCTGCAACCCATCGACCTGCTGGGCCTGGAGCTGGGTTACCGCCTGATCAGCCTGGTGGACAAGAGCCGCCAGGGCGATTTGCTCACGCGCATCAAGGGCGTGCGCCGCAAGTTCGCGCAGGAGGTGGGATTTCTGCCGCCCGCCGTGCACGTGCGCGACAACCTCGAACTGAAGCCCAGCGGCTACCGCATCACCCTGCGCGGCGTGGTCGTGGGCGAGGGCGAGGCCTTCCCCGGCATGTTCCTGGCCATCAACCCCGGCGGCATCACCACGCCGCTGATCGGCACGCCCACCACCGACCCGGCCTTCGGCCTGCCCGCGCACTGGATCGACGACCGCCAGAAGGAAGCCGCGCAAATGGCGGGCTTTACCGTGGTTGATTCCGAAACCGTGATGGCCACCCATTTGTCACACTTGATGCAAGTGCAGGCCGCCAAGCTCCTCAGTCGCACGGAAACGCAGCAACTGGTGGAGCACGTGGCCAAGCTGGCTCCCAAGCTCATCGAAGAAGTGGTCCCGAAAATGGTCTCCATCGCAACGTTCCAGAAGGTCCTGCAGCTGCTGCTGGAGGAATCTGTGCACATTCGCGATATCCGCACCATCATCGAGACGCTGGCCGAGCACGCTGGCAGCATCTCCGACCCGGTCGAGCTGGCCCGCCGCGTGCGCATTGCGCTGTCGCCCGCCATCGTGCAGCAGATCTACGGTCCCACCCGCGAGCTCAACGTCATCGCCATCGAGCCAGGCCTGGAGCGCCTGCTGGTGCAGGCCCTGGGCAATGCCTCCGGCCCGGCGCTGGACCCCGGCGTGGCCGACGTGCTGACGCAAAAGGCCGCCGAAGTGGCGCTCAAGCAGGAAGAAATGGGCCTGCCTGCCTGCCTGCTGGTGCCCGACGCCATCCGCAACGCCATCTCCCGCCTGGTGCGCCGCGTCGCGCCCCGGCTGCAGGTGCTTGCCCACAGTGAAATCCCCGAGACCCACACCATCCGCATTGGGCCGATCCTTAAAGGTGCATCCGCATGAACATCAAACGCTTTACCGCCCCCACCTCCCGGGAGGCTCTGGCCAAGGCGCGCATGGCCTTTGGCGACGGCACGCTGATCCTGTCCAACCGCCCCACGGCCAACGGGGTCGAGGTGATGGCCACGGCCGAGGACACGCTCTCCGCGCTGGACGCTGGCGCAGCCGCCAACCCGCCCCTGCTCGCTCCCACGGCCGCGCGCAGCGCAGCACCGCGCACCAGCCAGGCGGCAGCCCCCGTGGCCCGCAACCCGGTGGAAGAAGACACCGAACAGCTGGCCATGAGCACGCTGTCGTTCCAGGACTACGTGCGCGAGCGCATGCTGCGCCGCCGCCACGAAGCCCTGAACGGCTCTGGCGAGGCGCCCACGCTGGCCGAACGCAGCCGCGACCAGGACCCCGCGCTGCACCGCGAACGCGACCGCGCCGAGCGCATGCCCGCGCCCGCCGTGGCCCGCCACAACCCGCTGCGCACCATCCCCATGGACATCCCGCCCGAGCCGCCGCGCCGCCGCCAGGAAGCGTCGGTCAGCCAGTCCGTGCAATCCAGTGCCCACCAGCAAAGCGTGATGAACGAGCTGCATGCGATGAAGGACCTGATCGAAGAGCGCTTCAACACGCTGGCCTGGCTGGGCCAGGCGCGCCAGAACCCGATCCAGTCCAACCTGATGCTCAAGATGATCCGCGCGGGCTACTCGCCCTCGCTGGCCCGGGCCGTGCTGGAGCGCATGCCCGAGGAGCTGTCCGCCGCCGAATCGGTGCGCTGGCTGATGGAGGTTCTGGAGCGCAACCTCAAGACCGACCAAACCGACCCTCCGCTGTATGAACAAGGCGGCATCTTTGCGCTGGTGGGCTCCACCGGCGTGGGCAAGACCACCACCACCGCCAAGCTGGCCGCCATGTGCGCCCGCATCCACGGCCCGGGCAGCGTGGGCCTGATCACGCTCGACACCTACCGCGTGGGCGCGCACGAGCAACTGCGCACCTACGGCCGCATGCTGGGCATCGTGGCCCACCTGGCGCACGACCGCGCCGCGCTGCAGGACCTGCTGGGCCTGCTGTCGGGCAAGAAAATGGTGCTGATCGACACCACCGGCGTAGCCCCGCGCGACCCGCGCAAGCGCGACATGCTGGACGTGCTGGACCTGCCCCACGTCAACCGCCTGCTGGTGCTCAACGCCAGCAGCCATGGCGACACGCTGGACGACGTGCTGACGGCCTTCAAGACCGACGGCTCGCAGCAGGCCATCCTGTCCAAGGTGGACGAGGCCGTGAAGCTGGGTCCTGCCATCGACGCGCTGATCCGCCACCAGATGGTGCTGCGCGGCGTGACCAATGGCCAGCGCGTGCCCGAGGACTGGGAGCGCGCCGACGCGCACCAGCTCATCGGCAGCTCCATGCGCGCCCCGGCCAAGTCGGCCTTTGACCCCAAGGCCACGGACCTGAACTTCTTCTTCTCGCACGCGCCCGATGGCGCCCATGAACGGGGATTGGTCGATGCTTGACACCAGCTTTCACCAAGGCTCGGGCCTGCACAGCTTCACTCCCGAGGCCGCGCTGCGCCTGCTGGCGGTGGCCAGCCAGGACAACGCCGCCACCGGGCTGGAAGCCCTGTGGCAGATCTGTGCCAGCCTGCAACGCCTGGGCTACCCCGTGGTGGTGCTGGACGGCACGGCCCAGGAGAGCGCCGACAGCCCCGGCCTGGTCCACCTGCTGCAACGCGCGCCCTGGAACGAGGGCGTGGACCTGAACCTGGGGGCCATGGCCTCCTCCCTGGCGGTGATTCCCGCGGCCAGGGGCCTGCACCACCTGACCCGCCTGGCGCAAGACCCCAGCAGCTCGCCGCTGGCGCGGCTGCTGCCCTATTTCCGTACCTACGGGCTGCTGGTGCTGCACGCGCCGGCCGCCACGCTGGGGCCGCTGCTGACGCAGGTGGCCACCACGCCCCTGGTGGTGATGGGTGCCGGTGCGGCCGGGGTGATGACGAGCTACAAAAGCCTCAAGCAGATCGCGCTGGACTCGGGGCTGTCGTGTATGGTGGCGGCCTTGCTGCATGGCGGCACGGGGGCCGAGCGGCGCAAGGCGCAGTCGGCCCTGCAAACACTGCAGGACTGCGCCGAGCGCCACCTGGGCGGCCCGGTGCGCACCACCACCATTGCCACACAGAACCCCCAGGACCTGCAGCGCCTGGCCTTGCAACTGCTGGAAAATGCGGGCACCATCAATGAGCCCATGCCCGCCCTGCCAATCTTTGACACCAAGGGCGTGCACGCGCATACCGTTCGGAGCCACTGATCTGTGATGTACACCGCCAAAGGCCAGCTCGACCGTGACGCGCTGATCCGCCAGCATGTGCCGCTGGTTCGGCGCATCGCACACCACATGATCGCCAAGCTGCCGCCCAATGTGGAGCTGGACGACCTGATCCAGGTCGGCATGATGGGCCTGGCCGAAGCACTTTCGCGCTATGAAGTGACCCAGGGTGTGCAGTTCGAGACCTTTGCCACCCAGCGCATCCGCGGTGCCATGCTCGACGAGCTGCGCGAAGGCGACTGGATGAGCCGCAGTTCGCGCAAGAGCCAGAAGGATATTGAGCACGCCGTGCACCGGCTGGAGCAGAAGCTGGGCCGCAGCCCGCTCGAATCCGAGATCGCCGAAGACATGGGGCTGAGCCTGCCCGACTACCAGAGCCTGCTGGGCAAGGTGCGCGGCACCCAGCTGGTCTATCTGGAGGACATGACGCACGGCAACGACGACGAGGAAGGCTTTCTGGACCGCCACGTCGCCGACAGCGACGCCGACCCCATGGAACTGCTGCGCGACCAGCGCCTGCGGATGTCTCTGGTCAACGCCATCAAAACCCTGCCCGAACGCGAGCAGCATGTGATGGGCATGTACTACGAGCACGACATGAACCTCAAGGAAATCGCCGCCGTGCTGGGCGTCACCGAATCGCGCGTGTGCCAGTTGCACAGCCAGTCCATCGCCCGCCTGCGCGCCAAGATGCGGGCGCATTAACTCTCCCCCTGAGCGGCTGCGCCGCTTCACCCTGAGGGGGACGCCACCGGTGGACTGGCCGAGCCAGATCCACGGTGGCACTGGTGGGGCCTCGCCCTCGTATGAGTATCAGCCCGCGCTCAGTAGCGCTGCAAAAAAGATAGCTGCTTGCGCTTAATCTGCAACGATTTTCGATAGTTTTCCATCTCAAATCCAATCAGGATAAGCGCCAGCAGCTATTCTTTTTGATACGACCTTCAACCTGCGGATTTGTAGATGCGCGCCACGCCGGGTTGACCGGCCCGGGCACCACGGCCGTCACCATAGGTGGCGGGGGTGCCGGCCTGGGGCAGCAGGCTTGCGACCTGCCGGTCAGCGTTGGCAGACAGCCTGGCCAGGCCTTCGCGGTGGTTGACTAGCATGTCACCGATGGCGTCCACCCGCTTTTGCAGCTGCGCGGGCAATGGCAGGCCCCGCTGCGCGGCCTGCTCCAGCGCATGGCTGAACTGGGCCGCAGCATCGCGCAAGGCGATGCTGTTCTTTTCCAGGGTTTGGGGATCTGCCGCCAGCATGG